>JBDTZD010000296.1:0-1685 GCA_040005335.1 Pyrinomonadaceae bacterium
GTTACTTAAATCTTCAGGAAGTCGAACAGCCGCAAGCGCGGCAGCAAAATCAAAATGGCGAAGGTCGAGGTGAAATCGGGCAAGCCAGCCAGCGCGACATACGTTTTCAGGTTACCGAAAAGGGTCTCGATTTTCTCGGTTACAAAACCCTGCAAAAATTGCTCGGTTCGGTTGGAAAATCCAGTATCGGCAGACATGACACGCCGCATCTCGACACGGGAATCGAGGCTTCAGCGGCATCGAAACAATATGAATTCGGCGACACGATAAACCTCGATGTCAACACAACTTTGATGAGCGCGATTGCGCGGGAAGGTTTGGGCGTTCCGCTGAATCTCGAATACAAAGATTTACACGTTCACCAGCAAGATTACCAATCGTCTTGCGCAACGGTCGTGATGCTCGACTGCTCGCATTCGATGATTCTTTACGGTGAAGACCGTTTTACGCCCGCGAAAAAAGTCGCGCTTGCCCTCGCCCATTTAATCAGAACGCAATACGCCGGCGACAGCTTAAAAATAGTTTTGTTTCACGATGGCGCGGAAGAATTACCGCTTGCAAAATTGGCGACAACGCAAGTCGGACCGTATCACACGAACACGGCTGAAGGTTTGAAACTCGCCCGGCGAATCTTAAACGCGCAACGCAAAGATATGAAACAAATCGTAATGGTTACGGACGGCAAACCGACCGCCGCGTTTGTCGAACCGTCGAACGCCGCGTTTTTCAATCATCGCCGCTATTCTCAAACAGTCAAAGGCGAAAAACGACTTTTGTATAAAAATTCGATGGGTGGCGACCCGTTTGTAATGGCGGAAACGATGAAAGAAGTGCAAGCCTGCCGCAAATCAAACATTATGATAAATACGTTTATGCTCGCCAACGATTATTATTTGGTCGAATTCGTCAAACAAATGTCGGCAATGACTAAAGGTAAAGCGTATTTCGCTAATCCGAATAATTTAACGCAGTTTGTTTTGATGGATTTTATGAAACGCCGCACAAGCCGCGTGAAATAAAAACTATGAATATACAAACCAGAAATCACGGAGAGAATCAGGTAATAATTTCTGCCGAAGATTTACGAAAACTCATCGAGATTGCACAAAAAGTCGAGCCGATTGAAATCGAAGAAAATGATTTTGACGAGGCAGATTTAATGCGCTTGGCGGAAAGCGGCGCGTTGGATTTTCTCCTCGAAGAAGAAGATATTTATAGTGTTGAGAATTTGAAGGTAGGCTACCAATGATAAAAAAAAAGTTGTTCTGACACCATTTCCTTTCACGGATTTATCTGCCAGCAAAGTGCGTCCGGCAGTCGTCGTTTCCAATTCTTTGCGCGGCGGCGCAGATGTAATTTTGGCTTTTATCTCAACAAGTTTTGACGCGAAGGATTTATCGCCGACCGATGAATTGTTGCTTGACATCAATACCAATTTTTCGGCAACCGGACTGAAGAAAAGTTCCGTTTTCAAAATGGATAAACTCGCCACCGTGCAAAAAACAATAATCCTCGGTGAAATTAGTGAATTTTCTCCAACACTGCAGACTAAACTCGACGCGAAAATTAAAATTGCGCTTGATTTGAAGTAAAAGTAGAAAAGCGTGTTTTGCTAATCCGAATAATTCGGACGCAGTTTGCTTTGATGGATTTTATGAAGAAAAGAACGAGCTGCGTGAAATAAT
>JBDTZD010000037.1:0-5581 GCA_040005335.1 Pyrinomonadaceae bacterium
TTTTAGAATTCGCGTTAACTCGTTTTCCTGTTCGCCAAAGAAATTAGCAATAACGACCGCCACACCGTATAAACCGATTGTCGTCAGCAGACACGCCCAAAATCTGAAACCGTTCCAACGCCAACCTAAAGTTTGAAAAAAAGGTTGCCGCCCATTGCGCGTGACTAACATCCACCCGACTAAAATCGTTAGTAAGTGCGCGGGCAAAGTAGTCGCAATAGCGGCTAAAATCGCGTTTGGATCATTGACCAAATTTGCCCATTCGGAAGGCGGAACGGAGTTTGCCAGAGCGTAAACAATAAAAGCCAGATTGGGGAAAATGATAATCGCCAAAATACTAATGATAACGAAACCAAGCGCGCTTAAAATATTCCAGTGCGGTGCGTCAGGATTGATAACGGACGGCAAAAAATCTCTGTTGTTCGGTGGAAGCGGCGAAAGGGCGTCAAATGAAACGTAATTCTCGCGTGGTTGTTCTTCGATTTGGCTCACATAAAGAATTTACAATTCCTAATTCCAAATTCCAAATTTAGAATCAGTTTTCCTTTAATATTTGATAATTTGAAGTTTAAAATCCGAGACTTGAAATTGGGTTGGTTTGACTTTGACAGCGTGAAAAGATAAGTTTGAAGTCCGTGAATCACACGGACAAAAATCCCAAACAAAATGTTATTGCCATTATTCCGGCACGGTTTCACTCGACGCGGCTGCCCGGCAAAATGCTGTTGCCGCTCGCCGGAAAGCCGTTGATTTTGCATACTTTTGAGCGAGCAAAGGAGGCCAAAAATATCTCGCGTGTAATTGTCGCCACTGATGATCAGCGGATTGTGCAAATAGTTCGAGAAACCGGCGGCGAGGCCGTTTTAACTAATATTAATCATCAGAGTGGAAGTGATCGCGTCGCCGAAGTTGCCGCTAATCTGCCCGCAGATTCGATTATTGTCAACGTTCAGGGCGATGAACCGTTAATACCCCCAAACACCATCGAACGAGCGGTTGCCGCAATGCTGCAAAACGATTCAGCCGACATTGTGACAACTTGTGAACCTATTATGGATTTCAAGAATGTCCTGAGCGCCAACGTAGTTAAAATCGTGACGGACGAAAGCGGCTTTGCGCTTTATTTTTCGCGCTCTCCGATTCCTTACCCGCGCGACGCTGTAAACAAATTTGGTAGTTTGGAGAAAGCATTCCAAGCGGACAAAACATTGCTGACGATTTTTCGCAAACACACCGGGCTATACGTTTATCGTCGCGAGTTTCTGCTAAAATTTACAAATCTGCCGCAATCAAATTTAGAAAAGCTCGAATCGCTCGAACAGCTGCGGGCAATGGAACACGGCGCGAAAATCAAAGTCATCGAAGTTGCCGAATCGTCAATCGGCGTTGACACGCCGCAAGATTTCGAGCGCGTCCGGCAAATATTGGAGAAATAATGAGTGACTGGATTGGACTGGGATTTTTGATTTTATTGATTGTCGCGGCGTGGATTGGGTTACGCATCCTGAGTAAACCGCGCAAATTGACCGCACAGGAATTTGAACGCCGCGTCAACGAAGGCGGCGGTTTGGTAAACGCCGGAATGCTGGAATTAGACAAATTCCTCAATCCTCAAGCGGCAAAATCCATCGAAGTAATTCAAGAACTGAAAAGCGGAAAATATAACAAGAAACAAAACGAAGGTGATGGCGACGACAAAAATAGCGAACAGTAAGCTGAAAGTTAGCTGAAATGTAAAACTGATTATGACTAAATATATTTTCGTGACGGGCGGAGTAGTTTCAAGTCTCGGCAAAGGTTTGGCGGCGAGTTCTTTGGGTTGTCTGCTCGAAAGACGGGGCTTGACTGTGACTTTTATCAAGCTCGATCCATATATCAACGTTGATCCTGGCACCATGTCGCCGTTTCAGCACGGCGAATGCTACGTTACCGACGACGGGGCGGAAACCGATCTTGATTTGGGGCACTACGAACGTTTCACAAATGCCAAACTCTCAAAGGCAAACAATTGGACGAGCGGCAGAATTTATCTTTCCGTGATTGAAAAAGAGCGGCGTGGCGATTACCTGGGAAAGACGATTCAAGTCATTCCGCATATTACTGACGAAATCAAAGCCGCCGTTCGCGTCGTCGCTGAAAAATCTGGAGTAGATATCGTTATTGTTGAAATTGGCGGAACGGTCGGCGACATCGAATCGCTTCCCTTTCTCGAAGCAATCCGCCAGATGCGCAATGAAGAAGGCGAAGAAAACGCCCTTTTTATTCATGTCACGCTCGTCCCATTTATCGCCGCTGCCGGAGAGTTAAAAACCAAACCCACACAGCATAGTGTGAGAGAATTGCGAGAAATCGGAATTCAACCGGACATTTTGCTGTGTCGTTCAGACCGTCCGATTCCGAAAGATCAACGTAACAAGATCGCACTCTTTTGCAATCTTAAAGAACAAGCTGTGATTTCGGCTTTAGATGTTCCGACAATTTACGAGGTTCCGCTTAAGTTTCACGAACAGGGCTTGGACAAGCTCATCGTAGATTTTCTCAAACTTAGCGACCGAGCGCCTGCGGCAAACTTGGAAGAATGGCAGGAACTGGTTTCAATAATCAAAGAACCGGCGAACGGAACAGTTTCGATTGCAATTGTCGGCAAATACGTCGAATTGGAAGATTCATACAAGTCCTTGCGCGAATCGTTGACTCATGCCGGAGTTGCCAATAACTTGCGCGTCAAAGTGAATTGGATTGAATCAGAAAGCCTGATTGACGACGAAAATTTTGAGACGCGGCTGCAGGATTTTGATGCCGTCTTAGTTCCCGGCGGATTTGGCAAACGCGGGATTGCCGGAATGATTCGAGCAATCAGTTATGCCAGAAAATCCGGGACGCCGTATTTTGGCATTTGTCTGGGGATGCAAACCGCCTGTATTGAATTTGCGCGCAACGTTTGCGGATTAAAAGATGCAGATTCGACCGAATTTGACCCGGAGACGCCGTTTCCGATTATTTTCAAACTGCGCGATCTAGTCAACGTCGAAGAACTGGGCGGCACAATGCGTTTGGGAGCGTGGGTTTGCCGTCTCAAAGGAAACTCGCTCGCCGCCGAAATCTACCACGGTGCCGAACAAATTTCGGAACGTCATCGCCACCGGTATGAAGTTAATCCGGTTTTTCGTGAACAGCTGGAAAACGGCGGTTTGCGTTTTTCAGGCATTTCGCCGGATGGCAAGTTTATCGAAATGATTGAACTTGCTAAAGAAACTCATCCGTTTTTTGTCGGCTGTCAATTTCATCCCGAATACAAATCAAAACCTTTGCAAGCGCACCCGTTATTTGTGGCGTTTGTTCGTGCGGCACACGAAAATCGCTTAAAAACCGAGAGTCTCACTGAAAACACGATTGAAAAGACGCAGACAGGTCAATTTGCTGGACAACTTGACGTCCGCGAAAAAGTTGCCGCCGTCGGAGAAGAATAAAATAGATAAAACTATCAAAGTAAGGAAAGCAGGTCAGGCAGATTTACGCGAACTGCAACACATTGGCGTCGCCTCATATTTGCCTCATTACACGCATTTGTGGAAAGACGGCGGCCTTGATTGGTACATGCAGCGATGCTTTGGCGATGAAACGCTTATTTCTGAATTGAGCGATGACAACATTGAATATTACTTTGTGAGAGCCGAGGAGCGGCACATCGGATTTATGAAGCTGGTTTTGCTCAAGCCAGTCCCGGATTCTGACATCAGGAACGCGCTCTATCTCGAAAAACTTTATTTTGTCAAAGAATGGACTGGAAAGGGAGTCGGGCGAGAATTAATGCAGCTTGCATTCAAACGCGCTCAAGAATTAAACCGAGATTGTGTTTGGCTGACGGCAATGGATACCTCCGACAAACCGATTGCGGCTTACGAAAACATTGGATTTACGATTCATTCACGTGCGCGACTCGGTTTTGAGTTGATGAAAGAAGAATTTCGCGGCATGGTTGTGATGACACATTATTTTAATAAAATTGGTTAAATTTGCACGACCCAATCGGAGCACTTTATGATGATTATTAGTCTCTTAAGATATGCTTTTGTTTATCACTTTTAGTCTTATATTTCTTTTCTTTACCTTGGCTGTTTGTAATTTTTTCGCAACTGACCAACTGCTTCGATTAGAGTTCAAAAAACACAGGTCAGAGTGGGAAAAAGACGGCAGACCATATGGATATTTTTGGTATCCGAAAGGCACTGCCTTTTGGAGCGGAGGTTTGGCAAGGGGCAGTGTTTTATACAAATGGCATAAAGAAACTCCGGAATGGATAAAATCAGATTTAAGAGCTGTTAAACTGCTTTATCTTTATCGTTGGTCACTCCGACTCAGTCTATTCTTGTGGCTCATAATAGTTATTTATATGATTACGTTTTACAGAGTCGAAAAATAATGAATGGAAATTAAATCTTTTCAAGTTGGAAATGCGACGTTTGGCGGCGGACGTTTGACGATTATTGCGGGACCTTGCGTAGTCGAAAGCGAAGAACATGCGCTTTTTATGGCGCGGGAACTAAAAACCATCACGACGCGCGTCGGGCTGGATTTTGTTTACAAATCGAGTTTTGACAAAGCAAATCGCAGCTCAATAACGAGCTTTCGCGGAAACGGAATGGAGTTCGGTTTAGAAGTTTTGCGCCACGTCAAAGCCGAGTTAAACGTTCCGGTTGTAACGGACGTTCACGAAACATGGCAAGTCGAAAAAACGGCCGAAGTTGCTGATATCTTGCAGATTCCGGCATTTCTCTGCCGACAAACGGATTTGCTCGTCGAATGCGCCCGAACGGGTCGCGCCGTCAATGTTAAAAAAGGTCAATTCTTAGCTCCCGCTGACGCCAAAAATATTGTTTCAAAAATGCGGACGGCAGGTTGCGAGAAATTATTGCTGACCGAACGCGGCGCGGCGTTTGGTTACAACAATCTGGTCGTTGATTTTCGTTCGTTCCCGATTATGCGAGCCTTCGGAGCGCCCGTCGTTTACGATGTCACTCATTCTCTGCAATTGCCCGGCGGACTCGGCGAAAAGACCGGCGGACAGCCCGAATATATTGAAATAATGGCGCGAGCAGCAGTCGCCGCCGGAGTTGACGCGATTTTTACTGAGGTTCATCAAGATCCGAAGAACGCTCCTTCGGACGGCGCCAATATGCTTCCCCTCGAACGATTTGAAGCTCTCCTGATTAAACTCAAACAAATTCATCAACTGATTCAACAAACTTAAAAATAAAAGCGGACTAATTGTCCGCTTTTGCATTTCGCATTTAGCTTTTCCCGCTGCGCCGAGAATATGATTGATAAGCCATTTTTTTGCGGCTTGCCTTGTCGTCGGCGCGAGAAAAAAGCGCCGATTCCAATTCTCTGAGCTGTGCGGATTCCGCATCCATTTGCGGCGCAGCCGCAGCGGGCATCGCGGCAGCTAAAACTTGCGTTGACATCTGCACCGCCTTTAAACTGCTCTGCGCTCCGGCGTAATCGCCTTTGTCCATTAGACTGATCGCTTCGCGACGGGCGCGGGCGTTCATCAAAAGCTGAACTGCTTTTTTCACTTCGT
>JBDTZD010000222.1:0-5576 GCA_040005335.1 Pyrinomonadaceae bacterium
ACCGGCAACTTGCGGACCGGATAATCCTTTAAATCCTGAACTTGACCGTGGTTTGTCCGATTTGGACGTTCGTCATCGTTTGACTTTTGCCAACGTTTACGACTTACCAATTGGCCGCGGGCGTAGGTTTGGAGGAAATTTACCAAAAGCACTTGATTTCTTTATCGGTGGATTTCAACTAAATAATATCGTCACGCTTCAAAGTGGTCCTGTATTTTCCGTGACTTCAAATGGCGGAAGAGTTGACATTATTGGTGATCCGACCCCAACAGCGCAGGATATCGCGCAAGGACGACAGCTAAATCGAAATGCTTTTCGTCAGTCAAGAACGCTTGTTTTCGCAGCAGACCGAACCAGAACTGATTGTTTTAATGCCGATGGTTCTCCAACTAACAACTGTCCGGTCTTTGGAAATTTAGGACGCAACACCTTCCGAGGAAACTCTCAATATTTTTGGGATACTTCTTTATTCAAAAATTTTCCGGTGAAATTTATCAGCGAGGCGTTTAATGTTCAATTCCGTTTCCAAGTTTATAACGTTTTGAATAATGTTAATCGCTCATCTCCGAATGCTGACATTGGCAGTTCAGACTTTGGCAGGGATTTCTCCGAACAAAGGCGACGACAAGTAGAACTTGCGATCAAGTTGATCTTTTAATTTCACTGATCAACGTATAAAATAATGAGTGGCGGGCAACATTTCTTGCTCGTCACTCATTATTTTATACAGTCATATTTATCTTAAATTCGATTGGAATGGGAAGCGTCATTTATCAAATCTCAATTTTGGTCGTAATTTTTGTTTGCTGTTTGCCCCGTACTTCAGGGCAAAAAGCATCGCCGGATTTACCGCCGTCCATTGTTCAAGCGATTTCGAGCTATAATGCCAAGCCGACGCCGGCAAATCTTGAAACACTCAAAACGGCAGGTTTTACTTTTATCAGGGCAAATCAGTTTGAAGAAGCTGACACAATTTTCAGCGCCGTTCTAGCAAAGTCGCCGCGCGAAGCCTTAAGCTTGTACGGAAAGGCGATTTGTTTATTTAATTTGAAACGTTCAGCCGAAGCTTAAATGTTTGTTGATTCTGCGGTTGAACTATTTTCAGCAAACAAAGAAAATACTTTATTAACAGCCGACGCGCTGGTTTTATCGGCAATCGTTTCAGCCGTTAAAGGGCAAAATGCAGCGGCAATCGAAAAGCTCAAACGAGCTGTTGCGCTTGCGCCCGCTCACTTTGACGCTAATTTTTCTCTCGGACGCGCTCTTTACGGCAACGGTGATACCGAAAGCGCAATCAAAGCGTTTCAAGCTGCGGTAAAAATCCAACCTGATAATGCGCGCGCGAAATTTTTCTTAGCGACGGCTCTAGAAAAGAGCGACGATTTGACTGCTGCCCTGACAATCTATCGTGAATTAGTGCGAATTGCTCCAAACGCTGCTGATGGTTATCTAGGAATTGGCTCTCTACTGGTCAAAACTGATGGAGCGACTTCAGCGGAAGGATTGCAAGATTTGCAAAAAGCCGTTGCGCTCAACGGCAATTTGTATGAAGCTAGAGTGATGCTCGGTAAAACTTTGCTAAAACTAAATCGGGCTGCTGAATCAATCGAACATCTGCAAAAAGCGGCGGCGATTGCTCCGAATAATCCTGAGCCGCATTATCAATTGGCGATTGCATACCGCAGGCTGGGGAAAAAAGCCGAGGCTGACGCCGAACAGGAAGCTGTTAAAAAAATTCATGAAACGCGTCGCGGAGTTCGTGTCTCCGAAAATTAGGAAAAATCAGGAGAAAATTTTAATGAAACACATTTTTACATTGTTGTTGCTGCTAGCCTTTGCATCATTTAGCGCAACAATGCCACACGCTCAGGATAAACCGAAAGACGAACAGAAAAAAGACGAAAAAAATAAAGACAAGGATAAAAAAGATAAAAATAAATCAGCCAGCATTGGCGGCAAAGAACACGATGCGGAGATTGTCGGCGTCAAAATCGGGATGGATGTGCCAACCGCGCTGCAAGCCGTTTTCGTCAACGCTAATCGCAAACCCGGACAGGAAAAGCCAGACGCTCAGCGCAAAGAAGGTAAAGACAACAAGGATATTCGAGTTCTTTACAAAGGTTTGCCACAAGGAGATTTGCAAATAGTTTTTGCCGAAGGTAAATACGTCAACCAAGTCGTTTTAAAATATGCCGAACCACCTTTATCTGATGATTTGCGCTTGCCTTATACAGGTAATATTGGCGAGGCAATTGAGGGAGACAGATATGATGACCGCTATACAATCGGGTTTACAGACAATCAAAAACAACAAAGAATTTGGTGGCGCGACGAAAAAACACCGGCAGGTTATCGCATCCGGGTTCAGTTTAACGCAAAAAAAATCAACGAAGCTGGCGGCAGATTTGTGACAACTGTTGTCCAGAAGTCTTTAACAATTACGCCCGGCGAAGAAGAGAAATTCATTAAAGCTATTTCAAATTAGTTACTGCAATCCACGTGTTTATTAGGTTTAGCAAAAATCAACAGTTGTTATCCATTTGTATTTTTATTTTACTAGCGGCGCAATGCGTTTATTCGCAAACAAAGGCGGCGCGGGGTAAACTAATTCCCGCTCAAACAAAACAAAGTGAAGCAGTTAAATTAATTCAAGATAAACAGTTTGATCAAGCCGAAAGTTTGTTGCGACAAACACTTGAAAAATCGCCTTCTGATCTCAATGCCCGAACGCTGCTTGGCGTGGTTTTTGACCAAACGAATCGTTCAGCCGAAGCCGAAAGTGAATTTCTCGACGTTTTACGAGATAATCCAAAATTTGTTGCCGCTTTGGCAAATTTGGGCGCACTTTTAAGCCGAACCAATCGGCAGGCCGAGGCAATTAAAATTCTTGAACAGGTCTTACTGTTGCAACCAAATCATCCCTCAGCCGTTTTTAATTTAGCCGCAATTTATTCGGAGCGTAGGGAATTTAAAAAAGCTCTTCCCCTACTCGAAAAATCGGTTGGGCTCACGCCAGCAAATAAAACTCCTAACACAAATGACTTGTCTCTTTTGCTGACTTTAGCAAAAACTTATGCGGCTGAAAACAAGGTTAAAGAGCTGGGTAAAATCAGCGATTATATCGAAAAGCTTAATAGCGAAGACGCACGAGTCTGGTTTACGCTTGGTTTAACGCTAGCGCAGGCAAACCAGTACGAACGCGCTTCCCGCATTTTTGAACAAGTTAATAAAATGCGCCCTGATACTTTCGAAGTGCTTTACAACTTAGGCGTAGCCTACTACAACATCAATAAATTAAACGAGGCAAAAACTGCGTTGCAACAAGCCGTCAATCTTGATGCGGCTAAACCGGAATTATTTTACCGGTTAGGTTTGATCGCCGCTGACCAAAATGAAACGGAAAATGCGGTTGGATTATGGTTCAAGGCAATCGAATTGAATCCGAATTTCGCTGAGCCGAACTTTTTAATCGGTGAAGAATTGAGAAAACGCAAAAATTTGAAGAGCGCTCTGCCATTTTACGAAAAAGCAGTTGCCGTTGCGCCTGAAAACGTGCTCTATCAAATTCGGGTCGGAGTTACTTATTTTCGTCTTCAGCGTTATGAAAACGCGCAAACAGTTTTTGATAACGAACTGAAGAAATATCCAAACGATTTTAGATTTAACTTTTTGAAAGGTTATCTAGCACGGGCACAAGGTTTATATGACGTGGCAATTGCGGCCTTTGAAAAGGCCGCCAAAATTTCCCCAAGTAATCCTGATATTTTTGCCAGCCTCGGTTTTATCGCTTTTCAACGCGGTGAGAATCTGATAGCCGAAAAGAATTTGCGTAAAGCAATTCAACTCGATCCCAAAAACTTTCCGGCTCACTATGATTTAGGACGGGTCTTAGTCCGGCAAAATCGTTTTGCCGAAGCTTTGCCAATTCTTGAGCGCGGTGCAACACTTAACAAAACTGACCCAAGCATTCGTTATCAGCTCTTTCAAATTTATTCGCGTCTCAAACAAAAGGACAAGGCTGATGCCGCTTTTGCCGAGTTTAAACGGCTCGAGAAAGAGGTTAACGGTCGCGAACCTGCAAATGATGATCAACGCGGTTTACCCAGCGCGCTCGAAAACACAAAACCGGATTAAAATATGATGAGAAAGTTTCTCTTGACTGTTTTTGCGGCAATTTTGCTGACTTTGCCTGCTTTGGCGCAAAATGCGCCGAGCGTTTTGAAAGTTGAGCCGCCGTCTTGGTGGTCAAATCATTCAATCAATCCGGTGCGCGTTCTGGTGCGCGGAGAAAATTTAAATGGCGCAATGGTTCGCTCTACAAAAAACGGAACAAAGACGTCAAACGTTCGCGTTAACAAACGCGGCGATTATTTATTTGTTGACGTCAGCATTTCGCCAAATGCAAAATCAGGAAGCTATCCACTTGAAATTACAACTGCAAATGGCAAAGCCATCATTCCTTTTGAAATTCTCGCCCCGCTCGATGCAAAAACCCATTTTCAAGGCGTGACCTCTGATGATGTTATTTATCTGATCATGACCGACCGTTTTGCCAACGGCGATGTTTCAAACGACAATCCCATAAATTCTCCGAAAACTGCTAATGACCGCAACAATCCGCGCGCCTGGCACGGCGGCGACTTTCGCGGCATCAAAAACCATCTCGATTATTTAAAGGAATTGGGCGTGACGGCGATTTGGCTGACGCCCTGGTACGATAATCCAAACGGCGTTTTTGATTGCGACAAACCGTGGTGCCCGAATACGAATTATCATGGTTATCACGCGATTGATTATTACGCAGTGGAAGATCATTTTGGGACATTGCAAGATTTGCGCGATTTAATCGAAGCCGCACATAAAATCGGCATTAAAGTTATCCAAGATCAAGTGGCAAATCATGTTGGTGTTCAGCATCCATGGGCAAAAAATCCTCCGCTTGATGATTGGTTTAGCCCTTTCTCGCAAAACACTTTTAATAACTCGGTTTTGCTTTCTCCAAATTCATCAATCGCCGAACGAAATAATTTGCTGCACGGCTGGTTTAACGAATCTTTGCCGGACATGAATCAGGATGAACCGGAAGTAGCTCGCTACGAAATTCAAAATGCTCTCTGGTGGATTGGCGCAACCGGAATTGACGGCATTCGGCAAGACACGATTCAATACATGCCGCGCACCTTTATCCGCGATTGGTCAACTGCGATTCTCAGGCAATATCCCAAATTTTACATGGTTGGCGAAGTTTTCGAAACGGATTCGGCGCAGACCGCCTTTTTCCAGGGCGGCAAAACTGGCTGGGACGGCATTGACACAAAACTGCCTTCGGATTTTGATTTCAATTTGTGGCGGACTTCGTTCGACGTTTTTACAAACAAAAAACCGATGCGCGCGCTTCGAGACGTGTTGAAATACGACGGACTTTATGCAAATGTCAACAACATCACAACCATTTCCGGCAACCATGACACTGACAGATTTATGTCGCTCGATGGGGCAACCACGGCAGGGGCAATGCTGCATCTCGCATTTTTATTAAGTACGCGCGGAATTCCGCAAATTTATTACGGCGAAGA
>JBDTZD010000396.1:0-5566 GCA_040005335.1 Pyrinomonadaceae bacterium
AAACACCATCGCTAAATTGTGTTCGTTAGCGGCGGCAATTGTTTCTTCATCTTTGACTGAGCCTCCGGGTTGGATAATTGCAGTAATCCCGGTTTTTGCCGCTTCGTCAATCCCGTCGCGAAATGGAAAGAATGCATCCGAAGCCAAAACAATTTTATCCATTGAAAGCGTCGTTCGCTCGGCACGCATCATTGCGATTCTCACCGAATCAATGCGGTTCATTTGCCCTGCGCCCACGCCGATCGTTTGAAGTTCGTTAGCTAAGACAATGGCATTTGATTTAACGTGCTTGCAAACGCTCCAGGCAAAGAGCAGTGCGCGAACTTCCGCTTCCGTCGGCTGGCGCACTGTGACAATTTGTAAATCAGCCTCCGTCAACCGGTGCAAGTCTTTTTCCTGTGCTAAAAAGCCGCCGGAAATTTGTCGGAACTCAATGTTGTCGGCAAATTCATCTTTTTCGGCGGGACGCAAAATTCGCAAATTTTTCTTCGCCTGTAGAATTTGCAGAGCTTCTTCCGTATAATCTGGCGCGACAACGACTTCGGTAAAAATCTCCGTGACGGCTTTGGCTGCGTTCGCGTCAACCACGCTGTTAAAAGCGACAATTCCGCCAAATGCAGAGGTTGGATCAGTTGCTAACGCTCGTCGGTATGCTTGTTCAACATTCGCGCCAAGCCCGACGCCGCTTGGGTTGGTGTGTTTGATAATCGCGCAGGCTAAAAAATCGTCAAACTCAGAAATTAAACTCCAAGCCGCGTCCGCGTCCAAATAATTATTAAAAGACATTTCCTTGCCGCCAAGCTGAAAAGCTTGAGCAATACCACCGATTTCAAGTTCGCTCGAATAGAGAGCGGCTTGCTGATGCGGATTTTCGCCGTAACGCAAATTGGCGATTTTTTCTAAATCCAGGATGTCTTCAACTGCAAAGATTGAATCGTCTTCGATCAGATGACCGTTAGTTTCAATCAGTTCATCAAATTCATCGTCTTCAAAATCTTCATCGTCCAAGTCATCCTCAACTTCACCAAAGTCATCATCTTCAAATGCTTGCGAGAAATTCGCGCTCGCCTGCATCGCCGCCGTTATCATTTCGGGCGACATTTCTTCAGGTGCCATCTGCGTCGTCAAAAAGTTGGCTATCATCGCGTCGTATGCCGAAGTTCTCATAAAAGCAAGAGTCGCCAGCATTTGCCGCATTGTAGCTGACAACGCGCCGTTATTTGCCCTTAATTCATCTAAAACTATTTTGTACAAACTTGGTTCGACAATCACGGCGACATCTTGAAAATTTTTCGCTGCCGAACGAATCATCGCCGGACCGCCGATATCAATTTGCTCAATTGCTTCAGCGAGGGTGACATTTTCATCTGCCACGGTTTCCTCAAACGGATAAAGATTGACGATCAAAAGATCAATCGGTTCAATTCCGTGAACCCTCATCGCATTTTGGTGTTCGGCATTTTCGCGGAGTCCGAGCAACGCGCCATGAATTTTCGGATGCAATGTTTTAACGCGCCCGTCCATCATTTCAGGAAAACCTGTGACGTCCGAAACTTCGCGGGCGTTAATCTTATTTTCCTTCAGAGCGCGGGCTGTGCCGCCAGTGCTAATAATTTCCACTCCGAGTTTCTCAAGCTCACGGGCAAATTCGACAACGCCCGTTTTGTCTGAAACGCTGATCAGCGCGCGTTTGATTATGCGTAAATTTGTCATAACTTGTTTTTAGAAAAGTCGCGTAAACGGCAAAACGGCAGTCTTACACAAGACTGCCGAAAATAAAAGCACACCTATTTGATCGTTTTTGATGCTAAAAGAAGAAGCGTCCAAAAAATAGTAAACTTAACAAAAATAGCACCGTAATAACAACGACTTTGACGAGACTCATAAGTTTTTGTTTTAAAAAATTTAGATTAAACCAGCTTTGACTGAGCTGAATAAAATATGTGATTAAATTTTAGAAAGCCCGCTGGCAGATTGTCAATTGAAAAAAGCGTTTATTTTCAAACGAAAAAAGTAAAAGTTGAAAGCGCAAGCGTAATTTCCCACTAACTCAAAACTGACAGGAAGGAAGATGAGCGCGGAAAAAATATAAATCCGAAAGTATAAAAAAAACCGCCGCTCAAATATAAAGTTACCGCTTGCGCTTTCAACTTTTCACTTTACGATTTGCATTAGACGAAAGTTCCAAACTTTTTCGCGGCATGAAAGTGTAAAATCACACGTAGGTCGAACCGCGTATATATGACACGAATTTTATATTTAATCTTGTTCTTTTTAACGCT
The DNA here is from genome assembly GCA_040005335.1 of Pyrinomonadaceae bacterium. Classification (GTDB taxonomy): domain Bacteria; phylum Acidobacteriota; class Blastocatellia; order Pyrinomonadales; family Pyrinomonadaceae; genus JBBQUS01. Next base: position 2,283 of record JBDTZD010000396.1, read on the forward strand.
CATTGGCTCTCAAACTAAAGTGTTAGCTTATTCTCTCGACACGCGAATTACGATTTTGTCAGCCGAAAACGCAGTAGTAAAAGTTGAAGGCACATGTGCCACCGCCCAAAAACATTGGTCCTTCGTTGATTTTTATGCTAGCTCAGACAATCTCGCCGCGCGAATTTCCGCACTGAAATTTTTTGATCAAACGGGCAGCGAAATCAGTTTTACAAAGCAAAGCGCTGGCGAATTTGAAACTGCAAGAGCAACAAACAGTTTTAGTTATGAGCTAAAGCTTGATTATCCGAAGAACCCCGCGCACGCCGCGCATATTTCCTGGCTCACTAAAGAACGCGGTTTGCTAATGCTCGGCGATTTGCTGCCGGATAGGGGCGAAGAAACGATTGCCGGAACCGCCGTTTTTGTTTTACCGGCAAACTGGAAAATAGCTGCCGGTGATAACAAAATCAGCGAAAACGAATTCCAAATAATAGACCTAAGAAAGTCAGTTTTTCTGATCGGCGATTTTAGCGAGCAGCATTTGCAGGTTGGAAAAACGCGGATCAATCTGGCGCGGGCGGGTGATTGGAGTTTTACCGCTGAAGAAACTCTTGATTTTGCCGCCAAAATTTTATCTCAACATCAAAAAACTTTTGACGCGATTCCGACCGATAACATTCAACTTTTTCTCATTCCGTTTCCGCAAAAGTTTGGCGGAGAGTTTTGGGAAGCTGAAACTCGCGGCTCGACCGTTGTTTTGTGCGCCGCGAACATTCCATATAAATCTCGCGCTTTGAGCAAACTGCACGAACAGTTGCGCCACGAGCTATTCCACCTTTGGCTACCGAACAACTTAAATTTAACCGGAGATTATGCCTGGTTTTACGAAGGCTTTACACTTTATCAAGCTCTCAAAACCGGCATCAGGCTCAAATACATTCGCTTCGAAGATTTTTTAGACGCGCTCTCACGAGCTTTTGACGCGGCGCGATTAGATTCGAACAATAAATCTTTGAGTTTGCTCGAAGCCTCACGCCTTCGATGGCGTGGCAATTTTTCCGAATTGGTTTATGCCAAAGGCATGATTGTCGCGTTTGTTTGCGATTTGGCTTTATTGGAAAAATCCGGCGGCAAGAAATCCTTGGACGATCTGTTCAAAATTTTTTACCGTCAACATCAAAAACCGACCGCACCGATGGATGCCAACAAAGCTGTTCTCGAAATGCTTAAAAATGCGCCGGAGCTGCGTTCGACAATCGAAAATTATGTCGAAATGCCAAAAGAGGTTGATTGGACGCAAAATTTAACCGCTGCTGGTTTGCAAAACGCTTCTCAAATCAGTCTGACCAGACTTGCCGTCGCAGATAAATTGAACGGGCGGCAAAAAAAGCTGTTGACCGAGTTAGGCTACCAAGCAATTGAAAATTAACCGCGAATAACTGATAATTAAATTCTTTGGTACGCCTCTTTTATCAATTTTCTATTCTTATGAAATCAAAATTTCTTTTATTCCTAATTTTAGCTTTGGCGACAAGCATTTTTAGCGGTTGCGGAACGGTAGCCAAACTCGCCGAATCAAACGAAAGATGCGTTGTGATTGCGCGTCGCGCGCAGATTCGCAGTTCAGATGCGGTCGTTGCAGCCGACTTACTTGAAATTGAACGCGGCGCGACGCTTGAAATTTTGGGCGATGACACTTACGAAGGTGAAAAATGGTACAACGTTCGCGCAACGGACGAAAACAACACCGAAGGCTGGATTGAAGCACGCAATGTCCTTCCCAATAAATTGCTCGAACAATCGAAAAAACTTGCTGAACAAGATAAAGATATCCCGGCACAGGCGTCCGGACAGCTCCGCAATGCCTCAAATTTACGAATCACACCCGGTCGCAATAATGACGACAATATTATGCAGAAACTCCTTAGCGGCGACACCTTTGAAATCGTCGGCTGGCAGCGTATTCCTAAACCAGCGGATGCCGACAGCGACGACAAAGACGATCAACCGAAAGCTGCTGCTAACAAGCAAAACAAAACGCAGCGTCAAAAACATAAAGAAGGCGAAGAAGTTTTGCGACTGGATGACAAATACGATACCTGGTACAAAGTGCGTCTTAACTCATCGGTTTCGCCCGCGCCTGCCGGTTGGATTTATGGTAAACAAGTGGAGTTAACCGTTCCGGCAGACATTATTTTTTACCGCACGGGAAGAGAATTCGTAGCTTGGAAGCGAATTGACGGCGAGCAGGACACTAGCGTCACGAGTTATTCGCAGGGCAAAGATGCCGGTAAAGAATCAAAACCAGGCAGTTGGGTAATTCTCGAACGGAGCAGCAGGATTGAAGAACCCAACGGGGATGAACCTGATTTCGATCACATTCGAATTATCGGTTACGACAAACCTAACCAAGATCATTATAAAGTTTATGTCAGCGGCATGGTCAAAGGGTTTCTTCCGCTCCGCGTGAATGGGAGCGGCGACAGCCGCGCTTTTACAGTTCGCATCAAAGGCGCGGACGGGCAAATTCGTGAAATGACGTTTACAACCTTCAAAGATGCTCGCGGCTTAGTCAAAGTCACGGTTCCGCCCGATATTCCCAAAGAAAATAAAAATGACAACTAACCAGAGTGCAAAACTAGAAAGTGCAGAGTGCAGAGTGAAACAGGATTTTAAAAACTTTGCCCTCCGCACTTTCTAGTTTTGAGTTTATGGAAAATCCTTTTCCTGAAATTGTTGCATTAGAAATCACTGACTCGTTTGATTTACATTCGATTCCGCCCGCGGATGTGCGGCGTGTAACAGAAGAATATTTATTGTTGGCAAGGGAAAAAGGTTTTCGCGTAGTGCGAATTATTCACGGCAAAGGAATCGGGGTACAGCGCGAAATTGTGAGGAAAATTTTGGCGGAAACCGCATTTGTTGAGGATTATAAAGATGCTCCGGCCTTTTCAGGTCATTGGGGAGCAACCATGGCAATCATCAATCAACATTAATCAGTTATCAAAAATCTATTTAAAATGTGGCTGTATTTATTCTTCGATAATCTCAGACCACACTTCCTCCTCTTCGATTATTTCTTCGGCAGCGAGATCTTCATAACCAGCGAGAGCCCGTTCGGTATCCTGCCAACGATGATAGAGAAGCGCATTTTGACGTTCGAGTTCTTTGATCCGGCGTTGATGCTGTTTGCCGATACGTTCCATGTAAGCCAGATAGAAAAACTGCATACCGGCAACACCTGCCATCGCTAAGGCAATACAAATTACAACATAGAGCATCATTTTCTCGCCACAACCTTT
>JBDTZD010000042.1:0-18756 GCA_040005335.1 Pyrinomonadaceae bacterium
GTAAAAGAAGGAGAAGTTTATGAATTGGCAAGAAGTCGTTGCAAATGAACATTTGCGGAATTTACCATTCAAAATCGAATTGAATGAGCAAGGCGAAGTAATTATGAATCCGGTTAAAATTAAACATTCGTTTTTTCAAAACGAAATTGGGCACCTTCTTAGAACAATGAGAAAAGATGGTTTTGCGCTGACAGACTGTGCAATCAAAACAAGCAAAGGCACTAGATGCGCTGATGTGGCATGGGCTTCGCTCGACATTTTTTTAGAGATCTTCACTCAAACGGAAGCCGACATTGCGCCGGAAGTTTGCGTGGAGGTGCTTTCGATTAGCAATTCGGATTTTGAAATTCGAGAAAAGCGCGCACTTTATTTTGAGCGCGGCGCAAACGAAGTTTGGACGTGCGACGAATACGGCACAATCCGTTTTTTTGATTCCAACGGTAAAATCGAAAAATCAAAAATGTTTCCGGATTTTCCTCAGAAAGTAGAGATTCCTAAAAGATGATTTTAGAAAACAAAATTGCTGTCGTCACGGGCGGCACGAAAGGCATTGGACGCAGCATAGCCGAAGAATTACTCAAAGCAGGCGCCAAAGTTTTTGTTTGTGCCAGAAACGCTGAAGATTTGCGAGAATCATTAGCAGATTTGAACCAACTTGGAAATGCCGAAGGTGAAATCTGCGATGTGCGCTCATTTGAGCAGGTCAAAATGATGCTTGACGAAGCTGAACGCAAATTGGGCGGCGTTGATATTTTAATCAACAACGCCGGAATCGGAATGTTTAAGACTGTTGAAGAAACTGAGCCTGAAGAATTTCGGGCAGTGCTGGAGACCAATCTTTTCGGCGTTTTTTATGCTTGTCACGCGGTGATTCCCAAAATGAAACAGCGCGGCGGCGGTTACATTATCAACATTTCGAGTCTTGCCGGAACCAATGCGCATCCCAAAATGTCTGCCTACAACGCTTCCAAATTCGGCTTAAACGGATTTAGCGAAGCCTTAATGCAAGAAGTTCGGCAAGACAATATCAAAGTCAGTTACGTCATGCCCGGCTCGGTCAATACAGAGTTTGGCGGAGAAAGAGCGCCAACGGACAAAGCTTGGATGTTGCAGCCCGCCGACATTGCTCAGGTTGTTCTCGATTTGCTCAAGATGAATGAAAGAGCGTTGCCTTCGCGCATCGAGCTGCGTCCTAGCAAACCGCCGCAGAAATAAAATGTAGATATGAAAAAATTCTTTTATGTCGTTGTTGTTTCACTTATTCTGTCCAATTTCGCTTTTGCGCAAAATCAAACTGTTTCATCTGATAAAAATCCCAAAGCAGACGAAATATTGAAACTGAACCTTCAAGTTATAGATTTATACAAACAAGGAAAGTATGACCAAGCCGCACAGTTAGCTCAACAAGAATTGGCTCTGCGGGAGAAGCTTTATGGTGCGGAGGATAAAGAGTTGGCTTCGGTAAATTTTAATTTGGGCGCGATTTATCAAGCTAAGAAAAATTACGAAAAATCTATTACCCATTTTGAACGTGCGCTGGCAATCTACCGCAAAACGCTTGGGGAAAATAATTTCAAAGTGTTTTCACTGATGAATCAACTTGGCGAAGTGATGTTTCTCAAAGGCAACAAAACTGAAGCTCTCGCGCAATTTCAAAACGCTTTAGCGACGGCTGAAAAGGTATATGGCAAAGACACTAAAGAAATAGCATTACAGCTGGTTAAGTTAGGCGATATTTCGGCTAATTTGCGAAAAATCAATGAAGCTGACGACTTTTATTTACGGGCTATTGAAATTAATGACAAGTTAGCAGTCGGCTCAAAAAATGAGGGTGATGATAATGAACGAGACGACGTTGACCATTACACCTGCTTCTTAAATTCGTATTATGAACGTGACAAAGGTGACGAAAAATCGAAACAACTCTATGAAAAACGCAACCCGCAATGGAAAGATAAAAACGTTGATTTCGGCAAAAACATTGTTAACGGCAAAGCTAAAAAACTCATTCAACCGCCTTACCCACCAGAGGCAAAAATAAATCATCTTAGCGGAACTGTCTTAGTGCGCGTTACTATTGATGAAAATGGCAACGTCGCCAATGCCAAACCAATCTGCGGAAATTCTGCTTTAGCTGCCGCCAGCGTCGAAGCCGCAAAGCAATCAAAATTTTCTTCAACTACCATTAATGGTAAGCTGGTCAAGGTAAATGGCATTATCGTTTATAATTTTGTAGCCCGATAAAGTGATTTGAGTTGAAAGAGCAAAAGGCGTGAGGATTAATTCTCGCGCCTTTTCCTTAAGTTTTGGAAACTGATTTTAACCCGCCAATTGTCTGATTATTTCGAGCAAGGTCGAATCCTGATAAGGTTTGGTGACATACTCGCTGGCGCCAAGTTCGAAAGCGCGCTGGCGGTGTTTTTCGCCGGCTCGCGACGTAATCATCACAATCGGAATATGGCTGTAGGCGGCTTGCCGTTTAAGCGTAGTCAGCAGTTCGTAACCGTCCATCCGCGGCATTTCCACATCAGATAAAATTATATCGGGCAATTCGCGCGATTGCTGCAAAATCTCTACCGCTTCGAGACCGTCTTTGGCGATAATTGCTGTCAAACCGGCTTTTGTAATAAAGTTCGACATCACGCGCCGCACCGATGGACTGTCATCTACAATCATAACGGTCAAGACGGCATTGGCAGTTTGCAGAACGGGCGGCGGAACTTCCTCTTGAAACGTATTTTCCTCTCTGCGTTCGGAAGCTTTTTGTTCGGCGGGTTTGAGAAGAGGCAGCAAGTCCAGAATCGGTACGACTGAGCCGTCGCCCAAAATGGTTGCGCCGAGTAACCCACTCATTTTGAACAAAGTATTGACAAACGGTTTAATCACAATTTCACGCGCTTCGACAACTTCGTCCAGAGTGAGCGCAACAATCGTTTCATCCACCTGAATGAGCAGAGTCGGGATTCTCTCGTTGTCCCGTTCGGCTAGAGCCGGCAGTCCAAGTAAATCATTAAGAGCGTAAACGGGGTAGAATTTGCCGCCCACCCAGAGAATTTCTTCCTGTGTTAGTTGGTCGAAATCTGTTATGGACACTTGTGCGAGTTGCGAAATCACATTTAGCGGAATCGCGTAACGGCGTCCCAAGGCGCGAACAATTAGCGAACGCGTCACCGCCATTGACATTGGCAGGCGAATCGAAATAGTCGTTCCGCTGCCAGTTGTTGACTTAATCGAAATTGTGCCTTGCTGTCTGGTTACAGATTCGCGCACAATATCCATCCCAACTCCGCGTCCGGCGCTCTCGGTAAGTTGTTTGGCAGTTGAAAACCCTGGCAGAAAGATAATAGAAAAAGCTTGTTCGTCATTCATCGCGGCAGCTTCTTCAGGAGTTATAAAGTGTTCCCTAACGGCTTTTTCACGCAGCGTCTTTGGATTCATGCCGCATCCGTCATCGGTGACGGAAAGAATAATATGTGTTCCCTCATAAAACGCCCGGAGTTTAATCGTGCTGTGCGCCGGTTTTTCGATTATCATCCGAGCATCAGGAGATTCGATTCCGTGAACGACCGAGTTACGCAACAGATGAAGAAGCGGTTCGGTCAGGGAACTCAAAACTTGAGTGTCGATTTCGACTTCTTCGCCTTCGATCTCGAGGTTAATGAGTTTGTCCTCAGCATCTGCGGTGACGCGGACAGTACGATGCAGACGCGCAGAAAGGGAACCTAGTGCGACCATTCGCAGCCGCATCAATTTCTCTTGGAGCTCATCCGAAAGGCGGCGCTGGCGTGTCAGTAAACCGTCTAGGTCGCCAAGTAGATCGTCCAAATCGCCGGTAATCGCGCTTGTGTCGCTGCTGGTTTCGACAAGTTGTCTGGTCAATTCATGAAACTCAGTGTAGCGGTCAAACTCCAGATCATCGAATCCATGTTTGCTTTCGAGCGGGGCGAGAGGCTGACTATTTGAGAGGGCGAAAGGGCGAACGGCAGCCGGATTATTACCGAGAACACGAAGAACGCTTGCGCTGAGATTCCCGCTACCGCTTCCGGCAAGCGCGCTGATCTCATAGTCAACCTCGAGTTTTCCGGCAATGCGGCGCAAACGGCTGGTTGAAAGTCGCATTTCTCCGAGTTGCGATTCGATGTCTTTGAGACGTTGTTCGAGGGCGGTCCGGCTGATGACCATTTCGCCTATTAAATTGACCATTTCATCGAGCCGGTCGAACCCCACGCGGACAACCGTGCGCGGCGCGGCAGTAGCGGCCGCCGCCACATTGTTTTCAATTTGTTCGATAGCGCCATTCCAAATCGAGGCGACGGCGTTTTCCCGGGATGCGGTTTCTTCCTCAAAGTTTACGGTTTGGAGAGCGGCAAATTCAGAAAGACTGTGAGTCGCGCTGTCATCAATAATTGCGCTCCCCGGAAGCATTGCATCAAAACGAGAGTAAATACTATTAAGTTCGGTACGCAGGCTTTGTTTGGTTGCGCCGCGTGCGAGTGCTTCGAGTAAATCGGTCGCGGAAAGCAGCAACGCAGTGGTTTGGGGCGTACTATCTAACGGTTGCTCGGCCAGGCGATCGAGCATGTCTTCCATTCGGTGCGCGAGCCGCGAAGTCGTTTTAAAACCGACTACGCCAGCCGCCCCTTTGAGGGTATGCGCGCTCCGGCGAATGCTTTGCAAAGCCTCGCCGTGATGTGGATTTTGTTCAATTACTTGCAAATTCGCAGCGATGTTTTGCAAATGCTCTTCGGCTTCGAGCGTGAAAACTTCGAGCATTTCCGGATCAATTTCTTCATCATCGTCTTCAACATCCGGAGTGAAATTATACGAAGACTGGGAAACATTCGGCAGTAGCGAATTTTGAAAATCTTGAGAGTTAAATTGTGGGTACTGGGATAAAATAGAGCTTTCAGTTTCGTCTTCCCAGTTTTTTGTCCCTTCTTCTGAATTTAATATGGAGCGGAGTTCTTGAGCTTTTTCGTCGAGCGTAACTTCAATTTGGTCGAGACGAGTCAGCAACACCAGCGAGGTTTGTGTTTCCAGAGTAGTTCCATCGTCGCCCGTCAAAGGTTCGAGCACATTTTCTATTTCTCCGGCCAGCTCTCCCAATTCATACAACCCAATCATCAGCGCCGCCCCTTTGACGGTATGAATTTGGCGGTAAGCCAGTTGGATTTCGTCGCGTCTCGAAACATCGTTGCGAAAAGCGATAATTCCCTCTCTAATCGTCGGCGTGTACGATTGCGCTTCTTCGACGAAGCCGAGCAGAATGCTGGGGTCTAGTGATTCGAGCATAAAACTTCAGTGCAAAGTGCAAAGTTGACAAGAAATTTGGTTTCTACTTTGCACTAATTGAGTGTAACTTCTTTGCCGTTAAGAGCCGAAACCGAAAAAGTGCTGCTGTTAATTCCAATGTCCGGCAGCTTGCCAGTTTTGTCCATTGCTTGCGGTAGCTTAAAGGTTGCCACCGAACCGCGCAGTTTTTCCGTCAGCGAAACGAGTGTCTTGACTGAGTTGGCGGTGTGTTTGGATTCATTTGAAACAAGTTCGGTGATCTGCGAAATATCGGTCATGGATCTGGCAATGTTTTCTGATCCCAAAGTCTGTCGGCGGGCACTTTGCGAAATGTTTTGAATCAGCGTAGCGAGGTTTTGTGACACTTCTTCAATTTCCTGAAGCGCATTTCCGGCATCATTTGCAAGTTGGGAACCCTCAACTACTTCGCTGATAGTATCTTCCATTGAAGCGACCACGTCTTTGGTTTCAAGTTGAATCGCCCGCGTCAATTGTGCAATGCGCTGAGTAGCCTGCGTCGAACGGTCGGCGAGTCTTTCGACTTCTTCGGCAACGGTTGCAAAACCGCGTCCCTGTTCTCCCGCAGCCGCTGCTTGCAAAGCAGCGTTGAGAGCCAAGATAGAAGTTCTGTCAGCTAGTTCATCAATGATTGAGACAATTTCATCAATTTCCTGCGAGCGTTCACCAAGTTTCTTAATGCGTTTAGCGGTTTCCTGCACCTGCCCGCGAATTCGCGCCATCGCCGCAACATTGTTTTGCACAGCTTGCCTACCCTGCTGGGCGGTGAGGAGTGCGCCTGTAGCAACTTGGGCTGACTGCGCAGCGCTTTGTGAGACTTCTCGAATCGAAGCCGTGATTTCCTCGACCGCACTTGAAGTCTGTGCGATTTGTTCGGCTTGTGCCGCGCTCCCATTCGTTAGTTTTTCCGTAGTGGCGCGGATGTCGCCGGTTGACATTCCGACCTGAGTGGCGGCATCTTTCACCCGCCGCACCACGGTGCGCAGTTCATCAATCATATAGTTGAAAGCATCGGCGATGGCTCCGGTCGCGTCTGCTGTAACTTCTGCTTGTCCAGTCAAATCGCCTTCGGCAACATCAGCCACTTCTTCCAGCAGCTTCATGATTGAACTTTGCAGTTGGTCGCGCTCCTCCTGCGATTGCACAAGGCGCAAAACGTTATCGAGCATGTTTCTGTTGGCGATGCCAAAACGGTCTCGGCTTGAGCGTGGTTCTACTTTGACCGTTAAATCACCGGCAGCGATCTGGTCGGCTTGAGCGGCTGTCTCGCGCAGGTATTCGAGCATCTTGAGCATCGAGCGTTGAAGGCGTCCTACTTCATCGTTTGAGGTCACCTTGAGGTCAACCGATAAATCGCCTTCGGCAAGATTTTCCGCAACGTCAACCGTTTCATCCAACCGAGAGGTAATTCGCATGGAAATTAGGACGATGATTCCGCCGAGCAAAACCGTGACGAGGAAAGCCGTCGTAATCGCCCAAGTGAAAATCGAAGAAAGTTCAGCGCCGATCTGCGGGTCGGTGTTTGAATAACCGGAGATGACCGTATAATTCCAATCCGGCACGCTCTGTTTGGTGCCGCTCCATCCATCATGTGTAGATTCTCTTTCGGTTGAATTAATAAAATCTTCCAGAACGGCGTCAGGAGCGGTTTGGGATCTGGCAACGACCTTGTTTTTCTCGTCAATGAGCGCAATAAAACCGGTGGTCAAAATCTTTTCTTCGGCAAGCTTTCTGCTTAAATCTCCGAACGAAGTAACCGGGAATGCGGCTGACCACGCGCCGATGACGCGCCCACCGGCATCTATGATTGGCTGCAGCCCGCGAACAAACGGGCGCCCCGCTATTTTCGCGACGTTATAATTGACTTTACCCTGTAGTAAATCGTTAGCTGCCTGGCTGCTAGTTTCGAGAGCTTCGCCCACTGCCAGTGATTTGTCTTCTTTCTGGGTTGTCGTCGTGACTGAAACGAATTGATTGCTGTTGTCGCGGACGTAAACTGCAATATTGGCTCCGGTTCGTTCGGCGATGGAATAAACGAAGGAATCGTTTTTAATCAACGAGACGTTGTCGAGCATCAAATTTGGGACGGTGCGTTGATCGTTAAGTTGGACTGAAGGCGCCAGCGTTGGTTTTTTACCGTACGTCTCATTTTGATAAACGCGAATAGCTTCGCGCACACGATCGAGCATAAGTGCGCGCGTCGTTGCCAAATTATCCAACAGGGCGGCAGATTTTAACTGCCGCTCTTTATTGGCTTCGGTTATCAAACGGGAATAATTCGCTTGATACGCTAGGACACCGATGATAAGCGACGCGATCATGATGGCAAGCATTGCGGGCACCGCTAATTTAAAAGCTAATCTTGTAGTCGTTTCATTTCCGAGCATAACTTTGTTTTCCTTACCTCAAAGGCAGTGCGGTGAGACAGAAAATTCAGAGAGAGAAATTAAAATATTTTTTATAAACAGCGCATGCTTCATTCTGGCGTTTAAAGCTTAAACACTGACGCCCGCGCCGACTCCGTTAGAATTTGGAACGGAAACTGTATTTGCCGGTTCATCAGCTTCCGGCAGTTTGAAAGAAGCCACCGACCCTCGCAAATCCTGAGCCCAGATTGCGAGTTGGTTGACGCTTGCTGCTGATTCTTTCATGCCTGAAGCGTTTTGCTGAGAATTTGTTGCTACGGCGCGCATCGTATCGGAAATATCTGCAGAAGTTTCGGCTTGACGACGGGCTGCAGCCGCAACCGACTGACTAATTTCGGCTAACTGCTGCGTCACAGATTCAATAACGTTCAGCGTTTCGCCTACTTCGCCGGTTAATTTGACACCGACAGCCACTTCTTTAACCGTAGTTTCCATCGAAGTAACGGCTTCTTCGGTTTCCCCTTGAATCGCTTTAGTAAGCGCGTCGATTTGTTTGCTGGCAGTGGCGGAACGCTCCGCAAGGCGTTCAACTTCTTCGGCTACGGCTACGAATCCGCGTCCCGCTTGACCGGCGGCGGTCGCTTGAATTGAAGCATTAAGTGCCAGAACGCTGGTGCGCTGCGCCAGATCGTTGATAATTTTAACGATGCTGCTGATTTCCTGCGAGCGCTCGCCAAGTCGTTTAATTCGCTCAGAGGTTTCCTGAACGCGGGAGCGCAAGCGATTCATTGATGCGATATTGTTGCTGACGACGTTGGTTCCCTGTTTAGCATTGGCAAGCGCACTGTCCGAAACGCGAGCGGAGGCGGTGGTTTCCTGCGCAACTTCCTGCATGGCGGTTGCCATCTCCTCAAGCGCGGAGGAAAGCGTATTGAGCTGGGTTGATTGTTGTTCGCTGCGACGAACCATATTTTCTGTCGTTGTTTGGACTTGTGCGGCAGAGGAGTCAACTTGAGCGCTAGTCACTTTGACACGTCCGATGATACCGCGCAGTTCGACAATCATGTAGTTAAAAGCATCGGCGATGGCTCCGGTCGCGTCCGCCGTGACCTCCGCTTCGGCCGTTAAATCACCGTCTCCAACATCAGCCACTTCTTCCAGCAGTTTCATAATCGAGCGCTGCAAACGATTACGTTCATCCTGCGTTTGCACCAATCGCAGAGTGCGCTCCAACATATTTTGGAAAGCTATTCCAAAACGATCTTCAGAAGAGCGCGGGGTAATCTCGACCTGTAAATTTCCCTCTGAAATTTGATCGGCAACACTCGACATCTCTTGCAGATAATTAACCACCTTGTTCATTGCATATGACATTTGTCCGACTTCGTCGTTGCTGCGAACGGCTATCACACCTTCGAGTTTGCCTTGTGCAATTCCGTTGGCGACTTTAACAACTTCGTCGAGCGGGCGCATGAACCGCTGAGTCAAGAAGATAATCAAACCTGCCAACAAAGCCATCATAAAAAGACCGCCGCCGATAATTTTCACGATCGAGGCGTTGATTACTGCGGCGAGCTGCGGATCTAAGGCAGTTACTAAAAGACCGGAAACTATCAGAGCAATTCCGACAGCTATTACAACTGTTACCGCCAATTTTGTTGAAAGACGTTGATACCAGCGCATAATTTTAAAGGTGAATTAAGAATTGTGAATGGTGAATCAAAACAAACTTTTACTCGCCATTCAGTAATAACAATTCACAATTATCTTTTCAGGGTTTCGAGCAGCTTCTCAGCGTTGAGCAGACACAAATTTTGTCCCTCGTATTCAACCATTCCGATTTTGTAGGACGCGAAATGAGATTCGATCTCGTTTTGAGAATCGTCAGAAAAAATTTCTTCCGGTTTGACATGACGCATTTCACGCACGGCATCAACAACCAAGCCGATCGTTAAAGCCTGCTTTTCCGAATGCACAATCAAGATTTTCGATTTATGCGGCAGTGTGGTATTTTTCTCCCATAACTCGCGCAAACCAACTACCGATAAAATATCTCCGCGCAAATTGCTGATTCCCAAAAACCAGGATGGGACGAATGGCAATGGTGTAATCGGTAACAGTTGTCCGATCTCCGCGACGTTAATCGCCGGGAAAGCGTACAATGTATCATCAAGTTTGAAAATAACAAACCGCTCTTTAAGAAATGAAACTGATTTCGTAATGTCGGACATTTCCTGCCGCGAGCTCTGGCCGACCGCAGCTTGTGCGGGCGCGGCGAAAGCTGAATCTGTAGGCGGCGGGTCGGAAACCTGAGAATCAACATCTTTAATTGCAGGCAATGTTTCAGGTTCGGCTAAATCAACTTCCGGCATTTCCGTTTGTGAATTGTCAAGAAGTAATAGCGGTTCAGGCATTTCCTCTAAGGAATTTTCCGGCAAACCTTCTGACTCATCGCTTAACGAACTTGCTAAAAAGTCTTGGGATAAATCTTCCGGGTAATCTATTTCGGGGAGCTCTCCAGTTGCCAAGCTTTCAAAAAGCGCAGTTTCCGGCATTTCCTCTGCTTCATCAGCAGCGATATATTTATCAAAGCTAATTTCTCCATTGACCGAGCTCTGCACAGCATGATCAAAAGCCTCGAACGTCTCATTGCGATCGTTTTCGGTAGCTAATGAGGGAGCGAAATAATCGCTCTTTAATGCCTTCGGCTCGGGCGCTAAGTTTCCGGTGGTATCGGTAATATTTTGGGTAGCAAACGAATCTCCCGGCAAACTTTCTTCAGTTGCAGGCTCTTTCGCAGCGGCTAATTCAGCTTCCAAGAATGAAGGGACCGCCAAGCTTAAGTCTCCAGAATGTAAAACTTCCGTTGGCATTTGCGGCTCAACCGTCATCTCGCCAACTGATTCCTGATGCTCGTCGCCCTCCAGCAGCGCAAATGAGGGTTCAGGAGCAAAATCGCTTTCGCCTTGCCCTAAAAGCATGGCTTCGGGCAAAGCAAAATCCGCAGCTTCGTTCTTCACCGGCATTTCGCCGTTGTTCGTTAAAAAATTGATTGCTAAATTTTGTTCGTTCGGATTTTGTTCGTCAGGATTCTGTTCGTTAAAGTTTTGCTCATCAGCCGTTGCGACTGGCTGCTCTTGAAAGTTCGATGCGAAGGCGGAGTTTTCGGTTTCAAACCGTTCCAGCAATGAAGCGAACTCACTTTCACTTTCTTCACCCAGTTCGATGGGCGGCGCAAACTTTGCGGGAGATTCAAGCGTATCCTCAACAAACATTTCGCCAAAAGCCAAATTCGTAGGCATTTCATCTGCCATGATTGGCAAATCATCCATCACCATTTCTGATTGATTTGCTGTCAAATTTGTCGGTAAATTTGCAGACAAATCTTCTGTCGCCATTTCTGGACTTGTTTCTGTTGCTGCCGATAATTCTGAGTCGAAATTTGGTTCGGCGGATTGTGGGCGTTCGTTTGAATCAAACAAGATCGGTGATAATTCAGCAAAATCATCAAATGGCTGATCGTCGAGTTCAACTGCCACATGGTTTTCTTCAAAACTTGTCATTTCGGCGGTTTCAGGCGCAACAATCTCGGAATTGAAAGAGTTTTCGGCTGAGGCTGTTGGAGAATTATCCGAATTTTCCTCAGTTTCCAGGCTCCTCTCAAAACTTCCAGACATCAAATCATTGATAAAGTCTGTAGGCAATTCTGGCAAAGGCTGCGTTTTAGCGTCTGCGAAATAATCCGCTGCTTGATCGCTTTCTTGCGCGGCGAAATTATCGCTTGCGGGCAAATCGGTCTCAAGCTGCGGTGCCGCCACAGCCTCCAAATCCGGTTCAAAGGTTAAATTTGCCTCATCATCAGTCGTTTTGAGACTGGCTGAGAATTCATCATCTGCGTTTAAACTGTGCTGCATTTCACGCAGTATTGATAAATAATCGTATTCCGTGTCCGTTTCGATTTCTTCGATTTGGAGGACGGCTTGATCGTGTTGTTCGTCCATTGTTTTATTGAGAGGGATAAATTGAGAGGTGCAAATTGATAAACATTAAGATTAAAGCTGCTCTCGCTCTGGCAATTTTAATCTGCGTTAATTTCGCGCGTTTAAATAAGACGGGAGACGGCTTTGATCAGACTTTGCTCGTCAAATGGTTTGTACAGATATTCGTCCGCCCCTTGCTTGAGACCCCAAAACTTGTCGCTTTCCTGGTTTTTACTACTAACTAAAAGAATCTTTATATCCTTGGTTTCATCCTGCGTTTTTAAGAAGCGAGCAACCTGAAAACCATTTTTTTTCGGCATCACGACATCGCAAATCAAGAGTAATGGCTGCATATCTTGAGCTTTGGCGATGGCTTCCTCTCCGTCCACGGCAGATAGTGTTTCATAACCGTTTCTGCGCAAGGCATTGATTAAAAGCTTTAATTCCGCTGGGCTGTCGTCAGCCACTAAAATCGTTTTTCCCATCTTTCAAACTCCGAGGGTAGAAATTCTTTCTAAACTTAAGAACAATAGTTATCAACCGTTTGAAGAAGTGTTTCCGGTCCAAACGGTTTGGTGATATATGCGGTCGAACCAGCCATTCGACCACGCACTTTGTCGAAGAATCCATCTTTGCCGGAAATCATTACGACTGGCACATGTTTTGTTTTAGCATTTGCTTTGATCTGTTTGCAAAGCTGATAGCCGTCCAGACGCGGCATGGTGACGTCGAGCAGAATCAAATCAGGAATGGTTTCATAGAGTTTTGAGAGCGCATCTATTCCATCAACCGCAGCAATAACCCGATGTCCGTGTTTTTCGAGCTTGCCGACAATCAGTTTGCGAACCGTCGGGCTATCGTCAACAACCATAATCGTTTTGCCCGTACTTAAAGCATTATTACCCAAAACCTCCGGCATTTTTTCGTTGACGTAAGCCAGAAGAGCAACAATTTCAGAGTTCCATTTTCGGGTGTTGGCAGTTAAGCCCAAAACCTGCTCAAAATTGCCAACCGCTTTTTTGACGTTTCGTAAATTTAAATAACCAAGTCCCAGATTAAAATATTCGTCAGCCGTGAGTTCCCGCCCGGCAGATTCTGTCTGCCACTTTTCGATAAATACGCGCATCCGAGCCTCATCATTCAGTTCGTTGGTCACTAATTGATCGAATTCTTCGAGCCGGATAAATGCTCCGCACCCTTGACAACGAGAAACGCTTTCCCTGGTTTCGGTATAGCAGAATTGGCATTCGACCATTGTTTCCGGTATTACTTCCGGTGCTACTTCTGGAATTGCTTGGGAAAGAGTTTCGGCTTTGTCTTCCGATTCGATTTCGGACTCTGCAACTATCCCTTCAACCAACATCGCTTCTTCTTCTATTTCCTGTTCATCGTCAGGTAACTGACTTGGCTGTTGTTGATCGGGCTCCAGAGCTATTGTTACCGGCGGGAGAGTATTTGAAAAATCCGAAGGCAGATTAGCGGTGATATCAGCTGTGGCAACAATTTGTTCCTGCGCTAATTCTTCTTCAACGCTTTCTTCGTCAACTGATTGGACAGCAACGTAATGGTCGGCGACAAAGTTGGTTGCGACAGTATCATCTTCGACAAAAGCTTCGGCACTTTCTGTTTCTCCCTCAAAAACTTGGGTTAAACGCTCCGCTGATGTGTCCGCGCCATTTAAGTCCGTCGCGCTTAATTCTTGAACGGACATTTCTTCGGCAGCGACTGCACTGGGTTCCTCCTCTGAAGTCGCTTGAGTGTCTTCTTCCGGATAGGTTTGGAGAAGTTCTAAACCGCTGCGGGCCTGAGTGCTGTCCGGATTAATTTCGAGTGCTTTTTCAAAACAGAAAGCTTTTTCAGAATTTGAATCAGACAAAAAAGCTTTCAGGAGCCACGCTTCTTCGAGATTCGAATTGTATTCCATGACATCGCGCAAAATCTCCCGTGCCGTTTCGCGATCACCAAAAACGGCAGCGGCGTTGCCCCTTTTGAGAAGTGAGCGGGCAATTTGCGTTTTGGTGCGATGAAAAAGGGCAAGGGCTTTTTCGTGCGTTGGGTTAAGGCTCAACACTCGGTTCAGATACGAAAGTTTATCTTCCGGTTCAACAGCCACCGAAACCAGCCATAACCAAGCCATTTCGTTAGTCGGTTCAAACTCCGTCGCTTGCAGAAAACACTTCGCCGCCATTTCCGGCATTCCCTCTTTGTGCGAAGCCGCGCCCTGTTGAATCAAGGATTTAGCGAGTAAAGATTTAGTTGCCGCCGCCCACTGCGCGGCGCGTTCATTCTTTGGGTTGAGGACCAAAACTCGTTGCAGATAACTGAGTAATTGAAGCGGTTTATCGCTGATCGAGGCTAACCACATCAAAGCCGTTTCGTGGCGATTATCAAGATCAATGGCATTTAATAAGATCTCGCGCGCGGCAGGTAAATCGCCCGCTTTGGCAGCCGCGATTCCTTCGCGGACAAGCTGTGTGACATGGGCGCGGAAATCCTCATCCGGAGCGGGTTCAACTACAGCAGAAGCATTATCTGCAAAAGATTTGACTGGTGAAGATGCTGTGTTGACGGAGACTGCTTCGTGTTCGATTTTCATAGCTTTGCAGGAACCCTGGAAAAGAAATTTCTCAGCAGAAATTAGAATTCAATTTGAATTTGAAATCTTCTGTGATAATGGTAAATGGACAGAGAGATAAACTCTGCCCGAGCAGCAAAGAGAGCAACAATGATGCCATGCGGCATAACTTTTCTTAAAGTTAATTTAACCAGAAGCGGCAGTTCGTTTTTCACCGATATTAACGGCTTTTCAATCACTTTCTCAAAATTGTGACGAAATAACAACCTCGCGAGGCTATTTGAAGATGAGGCTCTCCTCTTCGCTAGTAACAAAAAAGGGCGAAGGCTTTGTGACAAATTTTGTTACAAAACAAAGGGGATTTTCAATAAAATGCTGTTAATTCGTCACTTCTAAGCGGACAGTCTTGATAAATACCTGCCCGCTTTTGCCTGAACAGCAAGAATCAAACCATAGAAATATAGTGCAAAGTGCAAAGTGCATAATTAAAAGCTATTAAACCATGAATACCGAGACGCCCAACGCACAAAATTCCGAAATACCGCTTCACACTTTGCATTCTGCGCTTTGCACTAAATATGATGTCATCGTTATCGGCGCAGGTGCGGCTGGCTTGTCTGCCGGTTTATGGTGCGATGAGTTAGGACTTAATACTTTATTGCTCGAAGAACAGGCAGAAATCGGCGGACAGCTTTTGTGGATTTATAACACAATTGAAAACCATCTGGGGGCGGAAACTGCCGTCAACGGTAGCGAGCTACGCGATAAATTTGCGTCGCAAATCAACAAGCGCGGGTTTGCGATTAGAACTGAGGCGAAAGTTTCTGCGATTGACTTTAAAACAGCCCTGGAAAAGCGAGTTGTCCTCGAAAATGGCGAACAGCTTTCCGCCGATTTTTTAATTTTGGCCAGCGGTGTCAGGCGGCGCAAACTAAATGTTCCGGGCGAGGACAAATTCAAAGGGCGCGGCTGGCTCGAATCTGGCAAACGCGACATCAATCTCGTTGCAGGAAAAATTGTTTGTATTATCGGCGGCGGCGACGCGGCAGCTGAAAACGCTTTGATGTTAGCGAAAGTTGCGAAAAAAGTTTATCTGGTTCATCGGCGAGATGAATTTCGCGCTCGCCCGGAGTTTCTTGAGAAGATTAGCAATAATTCGCGCATCGAAACATTGACTCAAACAAGAGTTTTGCAAATTACGGGCGACGAGCGAATCGAAGCCGTCAAGCTGCAAAAGGATAATTTGCCAGAACCCTTTCAAATCGCAGTTGATGCGGTTTTGCTGCGAATCGGCGTCGAACCAAATTCAGAACTGTTTCGCAGCGTGCTCGAAACCGATGCTGGCGGCTACATAGAAATTGATAATTACTGCGAAACAAGCGTCAAAGGTGTTTTTGCAGTTGGCGATGTTGCAAATCCCCTGGCTCCCACAATCAGCAGTGCTGTTGGGATGGGCGCCACTGCCGCCAAAGTAATTGCGGGTCGCATATTTTTACAAAAGCGAGAACAAAAATAAGCCGGATTTATTTGGCACAGGCAAACAAAACCGCGAATAAGGTTTTTATGAAAGCGATAATGGTTTTTATTACATCTGCAAATCGAGAGGAAGCCGAAAAAATAGCGCGCATCTTGGTTGAAGAAAGACAAGCGGCTTGCGTGCAAATTTTATCCCAAATAAAATCGTTTTATCGCTGGCAGGGCGAAGTTATCCAAGACAAAGAGATTTTGCTATTGGCTAAAACAACTGCAGAAAATTTTGCAGAGCTGGAAAAAACGGTGTGTGCCAATCACTCTTACGAAGTCCCGGAAATCGTTGCTGTTCCAGCCACGCAAATTTCCGAACCGTATTTAAACTGGCTGTGGGAAAACACGACCCAATAGTTTACTAGTCTTTTAAAAACTTGAGTAAAGCGTCGCTGACTTCCGTTGCAGCTTCCTGCTGCACCCAATGCGAGGCGTTTGGAATTCGCAATTCCAAATATGGAGCGTCAACAAATTGCTGAACGTTTCGCACGGTTTCAGGCAAAATTGCCGTGTCTTTCTCTCCGTAAATAAAAAGCGTTGGAACCTTGATTTTGCCTGACGAATTTTCCAGATTTGTTTTTCCAAAAAAACTCTTAAAAACGTTGGCACGATAATAATTTACGGCTGCCGTTATAGCTCCGTCTTCGCTCCAAGATTTTTTATATTTAGCGATGTCTTCAGAAGAAAAAACGTTCTGCGTGGCTGTTTTGGTTAAAACTCTTTCGAGCAAAGCAAAATCCTTGCGGCGCATTAACCATTCCGGCAAGCGGGGAATCTGGAAAAAGAACAGGTACCAGCTTGCTAGAAATTGTCGCAAAGTCATGTTTTGCTGCAAAGCGCCGGACGGCGGAACTTGCAGCGCGGCGAGTTTCCAAACGTATTCCGGGTATTTGAGCGCCGTTTTCCAGGCTACTATCGCGCCCCAATCGTGCCCGACAACCGCCGCCTGCTCGCGCCCGAAATGACGAATCAATCCGGTTACGTCGTCCACCAAATTGTCTATTTCGTAATCTTTAACGTTGAGAGGCTTGCTGGACAAATTATACCCGCGCAAATCCGGCGCAACAACCGTAAAATCGCGGCTTAAAGCTTCAATTTGGTGTCTCCACGAATACCAGAATTCGGGAAAGCCGTGAAGCAAAACGACGAGGTGTTCGCCAGTTCCGGCTGTTGCATAATGAAGACGCACATCGCTAATTTGAGCATAACTAAATTCCAGATTGTTGCTTTCAAAATTCATTGCAGTCAATTAAAAGTTAATGATTTACAATTTATAATTCTTCCGTGTTTGTCTTTGAAGTTTTGACAATCGAAGTCAACAGTTTAATTAGTTCAAGGCAATCGGCGGCAATTGATTTATGCGCCTTCTCATCCAAATATTCGGCTTCGTAGAGAAGCTGCAGCCAATATTCGGTCTCTGATGCTTTGCGTAAAGCAATTGCCATTTCCTTGATAAAAACCGCTCTTGATTCAGCATGTCCGGCTTCTTTAATATGAGCGCCAATGTATGTTCCGGCAAGTAAAGCTTGTTTGCTCAAAACGTATTCGCTTTTCTCATCGCATAAATATTTGTAAAGCCGCACAATCCGCAAGGCAAAGACATTCGATTTTTCACGAACCACATTTTCACTCATGACAATTATTAACTCTTAATTTTTAACTTTTAATTGTCTGCATCAAATCAAACTTAATTTTCGAGCTTCATTATCTGAGATTTCAATTTTCATTCTGAGCAGCGCGGTCGAAAAAGTTTTGCCCTGAGCGTCCGTCATCAGCGAAAGCGTTCCGCCGCCGCCTAAAGATTCGTGGAGCAGAAAATTTAAAGCTCCCAAATTCGGCAGTTCAAATCTTTCCACGCCGCCTTTAACCATTTCGCCAAAATGTTCTTTAACGCGTTCCGCAGTTATTTCACGGACAAGAATAGGATAGATTTCTTCGCGCAAAGCAATCACGCCGACGTTTGCCGTGTCGCCTTTATCGCCCGAACGCGCATGAGCCAGTTTTGTCAGTTCAACTTTCATTTTGCCAATTCGTTTTCTTTAAGGAAAAATCGCAAAAAGCTATCAAGCACGAGTGAGTGCGTAATTTGCTCCGATTCGATTAAATTTTTAATTTCATTGAGCGCGACGAGTTTTGTAACCGCGTGTTCGGTCGCATCAAAATTTGGTTCCTGTGTTTTTTCGCAACCCTTGGCTAAAAAGAAATGAACCTTGTTGTTTTGAATCGCCGGATTCGGATGAGCCATTCCTAAACTGATGACTTCACGAGGCGTATATCCGGTTTCTTCCAAAAGCTCGCGCGTGGCGGCCGCTTTCGCGTCTTCGCCCTCGTCCACGATCCCGCCCGGGATTTCGAGCGTCGTTTTTTGAATTCCATGCCGAAATTGTTCGATTAGCACGACTTCACCGTTTGCGGTAAGCGGAATAACGTTGCACCAATCCGGTGATTCGATACAATAAAAAGTGGCTTCGTGATCTTCCGTTTCGGCGTCCACGCAAACATCGCGGCGCACCTCAAAAATTCGGCAATCAGCCATTTTCTCTGACAAAATAGTTTTCCAGGTTCTTGCTGTTTCGCTCATTTAGGCTTCAATGACCTCGACTTTCGTTTCGATTTCTGTTTTTGGAATCAGCGCGGGAAAATACGCCATGATTTCCTCGACTTTAGGGCGACCTCCTGCAAATCCGGTGACGGCGGGCGGACCGGTCAAAATAAGCGGCGCGATTTCTTTGGTAAAACGTTCGACGGCAGATTTGTCTTGTCCGCGGACACCAACTCTTAATTGTACTTCCGGAATGTCGGCTGAGGGAGCGCCCGCCAAATGTCCGTGCGTTGCCGAAACCCCGACAAATTCAGTTAAAATTGTGTCAAATTTTAAGCCCAGGCGTTCGAGTCGTTGGCGCAAAATGCGGTCGGCAGCCTTGGCTTTGGCATAAGCGTCCGGGTAAGCGTAAACAAGCGTACCGACTGCTTTCCAGCCTCCGGTATAAGCGATTGAAAC
>JBDTZD010000143.1:0-18754 GCA_040005335.1 Pyrinomonadaceae bacterium
AGCAGAAAACGACCGAAGATTATTTTGTCGGCGACCGTTCGGTTCCGTGGTGGGCGATTGCGGCTTCGATTGTGGCGACCGAAACTTCGACAATTACGTTTATTTCGGTTCCCGGAATTGCCTTTGCAAAAGGCGGCAATTTTCAGTTTTTGCAGCTTGTTTTTGGTTACATGCTGGGGCGGATTGTGATTTCCCTGCTTTTTATTCCTTCGTATTTTCGCGGCGAATTATTAACCGTTTATCAACTGCTTGACGAACGCTTTGGCGGCAAAATCAAGATGCTTGCCGCTGCGCTGTTTGTCATCATGCGCAACATTGCCGATGGAATCAGGCTGCTTTTAACGGCAATTGTTCTGGCTGCGGTTTATGTTGCATTTCAGCCTGGCGCTAATGAAACCCTTGTCGTCATCGCATCAATAGTTTTACTCGGAGTGGTGATGATCATTTTCACTTACTACGGAGGAATGGAGGCCGTCATTTGGGTCGAGGTCATCCAGCTTGGGATTTACATTGCCGGAGCGATTGCCGCAGCCGTTGTCATTATGCAACAGATTGACGGCGGATTTTCCGGAGCCATTCAGTTAGGACAGCAATTCGACAAATTTTCGCTTTTCGATTTTTCCTTTGACATTACCAAAACCTACACGTTTTGGGCGGGACTCATCGGCGGTTGTTTTTTAACAATGTCCACGCACGGAACCGATCAATATCTAGTTCAACGTTATCTCTGTACTAACCGAGCGAGCAGCGCTTCGGCAGCTTTGCTAACAAGTGGTGCCGTGGTGCTGGCGCAATTTATCGGTTTTTTGTTTATTGGAGTTTTATTATTTGCTTATTATGCGCCGTTTAATTTGCCTGAATATGCACAAGCCGGAGTTCCAGATTCGGGTATTGCTGCGACTTTTCCCTTCACGGGCGGTGACAAAGTTTTTCCAGATTTTATCACCAAACATATGCCTTCGGGGTTAAGCGGTCTGGTGATTGCGGCAATTTTTGCCGCCGCTCTATCGTCATCTTTAAACTCAATCGCGGCAACGTTTGTTAATGACTTGTATAAACCTTTTCGCCAAAATTTGACGGACAAGCATTTGTTGCGCGTTTCGCATATTTTAACGCTCGTTTTCGGCTTAGTTCAAATCATGGTTGCTTTAATTGTGATGGATCAAAAGGAATCGGCTCTCAGTCAAGCTTTGTCAATCGCTACATTAATCAATGGGCCGGTTTTAGGCGTGTTTTTGGTGGGTTCATTTTTGAAAAGCGTCAAACAAAACGCGGCGCTTACTGGTATGATTTCTGCTTTAGCGCTCATGCTTTACATCCGAATTTTCACTCCTGTCGCTTGGACTTGGTATGCTTTTATCGGAAGCATGGCGACTTTGTTGTTTTCGTGGCTGGCGAGTTTAGTGTTTAACGAGAAAATAAAATCAGCAAATTAAAATGACTTTAATAATGCCAAATCTTTAACTTTGCGTTTGTCATTCAGAATATCGAGGCGCATTGCCGCTGAATTTAATCTATCGTTCGGTGGCATCATGCTCAGATTGGCGCAGCAATGTACGCTCAAGGATTTTTAATTGCGTTTCAAGCCTCGCGTCAACTGTTCCGACTTCGCTTTCAATAATACAGCCTCCGGATGTAATTTTTGGATCAGGCTCAATATCCAAAAATTGAGCGCGTCCCGAATGGCTGAGTGTGTTTTTGAATTCCTGAATATTAGGAAAATCAAGCGGATTAACGCGAATAATCAATCGCTCCTGTTGCCGGACGTTTCGCATCGCGGTCGCAACCGTATCGGCAATCGTTTGTTTATCACTCTTGATTTCGCGTCCAATAATTTTTTCCGCCAATTTGATTGATAACTTTAAGACATCCTGCTCGACCTCGCGCAAAGCAGTTTCCCGCATTTCGTAAGCTGCAGCAATTGTTTCAGTAAATTCAGTGGCGGCTTCCGCTTTGCCGGCGGCGTATGCTTCTTCGCGCAAAATTTCTGCTTCGCGCGTGGCGGTATTGATAATTTCGGTTGACGTTTCATTAGCTTTGGCAATGATTTCTCTCGCTTCTGCTTGAGCCTCAAAAACACGGTTTTTGACCAAATTTGAGCGAATACTGTGACCGTTAAGCGTTTGCTTGATAATATTTTTTGGCATCATAAAAAAAATCAAATTCGAATCTTTGAATAACTATCCTAAAACTCGCTCCAGCATTAGTTCAAAACTTTTCAGTCATCGTTTTTTCCATTTTCTCAAGCAAAATTCGCGCTGCTAAAGTTTCAGCTTCATTTTCGTACATCTCAACGTCGCTTTGATTTCTTGATTCAATTTTTTCGTTAATTTTTGCAGCGAGATTGGACGGTAATTTTTGGATCAAAAAGCGCGCCGCGATTTTGTCGAAATTTGATAACGCGGCGGCTAGTATTTCCAATCCGATAAGCTGAACAATCAAAGCCGGATCTTTTTCATTTGCCCAAACTCCTTTTACTAAACTTTCAGCTTTATCCACTCGTTTCTTCTCAACCGTGCGCAAACGCGCCATTTGTTCCAAAATCTCCTGTGAATCCTCCGGGTCAAACCGTCGTAAAAAAGGAGCGAGGCTTTCGACATCTTTGACTCCGCGACAAACAAAAGCAATTTCATTTTGCCCAAGCCGCTGAATAAACTCCAGAAGATCGTCGCCAGCTATCAATAACAAAGGCTTGATTTCAAATAAACTTTCGCGAGCGGTAAAATTCGAGAGAAATCGCCGTCTGACTAAATTTTCCAAATCAGCGTTAACGCTTTTTGGAGGTACGTTTACGATCGGTTTTCTTTCCAAGATGACGGCGACATTTTCCGCCATTTCAGGTGATAATCTTTGCAAAATAAAATCGCCGATATAAACAGGTTCAGTGCGCAGGAATTCGGCAATTTGTGTGTAATGAACATCCTTATCAAGCGTTAATTTGCGATTTTTAACTCGATTGAGAACCCGCAACTGCCAAAGTCTTTTTTCTTCGTCAGTCAGCACGTCATAATATTCCAGTTTTTCGCGTATCGCTCGTAAATCATCCATGTTCAAAGCCGATAAAATGTCGGTGATCTGTTCAGGCGCCGAATCTGATTCGCTTGCTTCGGCCTTTTTAGTTTGATTAAAAGCAATCGCCATCGCCAATAAGACTTCGAGACGATCTTGATTCGCAATTTGTGATGAAGGCGAGGACATCAGCTTTCAAGAAGTGAAAATTCGGCAAATTCGTTTTCTATTTGAGCAAAATCATTGTTAACTGAAGCTGGGCGCATCGAAACGCGTCCAATCGGTTGAACGTTAAGTTCAGGCGTTAGTTCTTGAAACGAAACAACAGCTAAATGAGGAAATTCAAGCTCGACCATTTTGCGAACAAAGCGCCGCAACTCCATGTCGGTCACAATCACAGGCTGTTGCGCAGTCGGCGGCAGGTTGGCAACCTCTCGCCGAATAGCGTCCAAAATGTCGTGGGTAATCGAAGGATCAAGCGAGAGAAATGCCCCGGTTGAAGTGCGGCGAATCGCTCCGCGAATCACATCTTCAATTTCAGGGTCGAGCAGGTAAACGAATAAAGTATCTTTGCCGCTGGTAAAGCGAAAGGAAATATAGCGGCGCATACTGGAACGGATGTATTCCGTGAGCATCACCGGGTCTTTTTCGACTCTGCCCCATTCAGCCAGCGCGTCTAAAATTGATTTGATGTCTCGAATCGAAACGCTTTCCTGCACCAGTCTCTGCAAAACATCGGTCAATTGGTGAATCGAGACAACTTTTGGAACGACTTCTTCGACCAGTTTAGGAACGCCGCGCGAGGCAAAATCGAGATAACCTTGTGTTTCCTGAATTCCGACAAATTCGTGGACGTACTTTTTCATCACGCGCGACAGATGCAGAGTGATCACATCTGCCGGCTCCCAAACTTTTAATCCGGCGGTTTCGGCAATATTCCTTTGATGCGCAGGAATCCAGGAACCTGGTTTTAAGTCTGCCGGATTCATAACGTTTTCGCCTTCGAGTCCAAAAACGCGAATATTCTCGGCTGAATCATTGACGTAAACACAATCTGGGCGCAAAAATCCATATCCAACCGGCACTTCCTTGAGCGCAATAAAATATTGATATGGTTTAAGAGGCGCGTCGCCCGTGACGTGGCAATACGGCAACATCACGCCCAAATCGTAGTACATAGCTGCACGCAGTTTGGGCAGTTCATTGCGAAAATGGCTGCCTGTCGGCGTATCCTTATCAATCAAATGAGTTAGCTCGGTGCTGACGACAATTGCCAAAGGAACAGTGAAGGTCGGCTGTAATTCATCGTTTGCTCCGCCGCCCACCAGAGAGTCCTGCGGATTAAAATCACTAACTTCATTCGCCGTTGCTTTCTGCTGCCGATAAAGAAGAAAGCCGGCTCCCGCTAGTAAGACGCCGACGCCGCCCGCGAGAATAGAAAAAGGCGTAATTAGAATAAAGAGCCCGCCCACGACGAAAAGCGGTTGAGGGCTTAACATAAACTGCTGGGTGATGTCAGCGCCGATATTAGTTTTCTCATCGCCAGCCGCCACGCGTGTCACTACCAAACCTGCAGAAATTGTTATTAGAGCTGACGAAATCATTGCTGCCAAAGCATCGCCGATGGTCATAATGGTAAATTTTTCGAGGGCTTGCTCGGCGCTCATTCCTTTTGAAAAAATACCGACCATCATTCCAGCGGAAAAATTAACTAAGGCGAGAACAATTGTCGCAATCGAATCACCTTTAACGAATTTCATCGCGCCGTCCATCGCTCCATGAAGCTGCGATTCTTTTTGTAATTCGGTCCGATGAGCGCGAGCCACGTCTTGGGTAATTAACCCCGAACGCAAATCTGCGTCAATCGCCATTTGCTTGCCCGGCATCGCATCTAAAGTGAAGCGCGCGGCAACCTCCGAAACCCGTTCCGCTCCCTTTGCAACGACTATAAACATGACGACCAGAATCATGATAAACATGACGGCTCCGACTATCACGCTGCCCCCTGTCGTAATATGACCAATCACATCAATGACCGAACCGGCATATCCTTGCGTCAAAATACTGCGTGTTGCGGAAAGACTAATGGCAAAACGAACAACAGCCGCTAATAACAAAACAGTTGGAAACGACGTCAGCTCAGTTGGAGAGTTGATGTTAAATGCTCTCCAATAAACCATTATCGAGAAAGCCAGACTGAGCAGGACGAGAATTGAAATAACTTCAGGCGGGATCGGAATAATCAGAGTGGCCAAAATCACCAGCCCAGCTAAAGGTAAAATTATCGGTCGAACTTTTTCAAACAAATCCGCTGCTCTACCGCCTTTGAGGCTGTCCCAAATAGATTGCGTGAAATTCGTCCCTTTGCTCATAAAACTAATCAAACCGTCTCAAAATTTGTTACCAACCGATAATTTACGAAAAGTCTAACAAAATATACGTTAAAGCCGCAGTTAAAATTGTGGCGACAATCATAATTATTATTTCCAGCGGAGTAAAATAACCAAAGTAAAAGGGACTTTTTATTTTCGTCGGTGGAAGCTGTGCAGTTTCAACTGCGGTTGCTTGATAATTTTCCGTTTCAAGTTGTTTTCGAGATCCTGCTTCAACGGTAATTTCCCCACTGTGATTGGTTTCAAGGGCGTTAGAAAGCAACTGCTGAGGCAAAATTGCGTTTAATTCAACCAGTGCCGCCGGTTCGCAAAAAACGAGCGTCACGGATCTGGTTCCAGCTTCGAGGAGTCGGCGCGAAAAAACCAGTTTGTCGCCGTTTTTTAACCGAGAACCGACTTCAAGCAACGCTTCATTAAGCAAAATGGCTTCATTTCCATTCGGGTAAATCGTGACGCCATTCCAATCCTTGCGGATGACGGCTTGAGGCAAATCAATATTTACTTCTTGATCAGTTGAAAAAAAGTCATTTGTAGCAGCCCAGCCGAGGACAATTTCGTCCGATTCAATTAACAGACGTCGTTTTGCTCCGTCTGCCTCAGTCACTTGAAAATAAAACTGGTCTTCTTCCTTGCGCAGACTGCTTAAAATGTCGGCAAAGGTGGCAACTTCAAATTTTCTATTATCTATGGGCGTCGAAGAGGTTTCAGCAGACTGTGCTGGAGGGCTGAAATTTTCAAATGCATTTTCTGGATAACTTTTACTTCCATTGTTGCCGTTGTTTATTACTGCGAAAGATTGTTCGTTTGAGCTTTTTTCATCATCTTCTACTAAAGAATTTTCGTTAAACTCGATAATTAAACGATATGAGCCAATCTGGATACGATCATTATGTTTCAGCTCTTTGGGAAACCCTTGATCAAGCTCCTCTCCATTGAAAATAGTGCCTTTGGCTTGATTGATCAACAGCGGCTTACCGCTTTCATTGACAATAACAACTTGTTCTGAAGCAATCCCTTCACCCAAAAGTCGGACGTTCGCTTCGTTCCCGCTCCCAATGGAAATTAGCAAATCTTCCAGTGTAAATGTTTCACTCTGAGAGGTTGGGTTTAAATTTTGGTTGTTGACAACAATTTTGATTGTCATACGTGTTCTTATTGCTTCATACTAGCATAATAGCTTAAATGTTTTTTTGCAGTTGTAACTAAAAAGTATTTTGTTAGAGGAGTTAATTATCATGAATTTCGATTCACATTTGCACAATTCGGCACGGAGCAGTGGGTCACTGCTTAATGGTTTAACCAGCGAAGACATTGCTGCGCTAACGCATTATCCGTCACTTGATAAATTATTTCATGATCACGATTTCTCTGCTCTCAATACAATGAAAAGCCGATTACAAACAACATTTCAGAATCTTGAACGAGTCATTTTACGAGGCTCTGGAGATGATTCTAAGCGCGCTCAGGTCGCCGCCGCCGCCGTCAGAAACGCTTTAGATTTTCTAGAAATGCTCGAGCAAATTCGTAATACCCAAACAAAGTCTTAATTTTATTATCGGAGTTTCTAGTTAAGAGTTTCTTAAATTTTTAAATAATTTTGCTAATATTTCGATTCACATTTCAAAGCAAAATCAATTTATAAAAACATAGAAACTATTATGGTTGTTATGTTATTCTTATTTCATAAAAACAACTGTACGAAGGAAAGGAAAATTATAATATGAATATTGACGATCCAATCTTACGAGCGGGAAGCGAAATTTCAAATGTTCCTAATCTTCCGGCTGATGGCGTTGATAAACCTAAACAGCCAAATAGATTTATGTCGGTTTTAAAAACAATCGGCGGAGTTGCGGCGAGTTTTGTTCCCGGCTTGGGCGGAATTGTCGGAGGCGCTTTGAGCGGCGGACCGGATTTTGGCTCAATGCAGGCTATGATTCAACAGCAGCAAAAATCTTCAATGCAAATGCTGGGAATTCAAAATCAAGTCAGCACCCAAGCCCAAAATTTTACGACTGTTTCAAATTTACTGAAAGCCCGTCATGACAGCGAGATGTCCGCGGTAAACAATTTTAAATCCTAGTTTTTGCTTAACCTTTTACATCGGGTCTCCGCTAATCTTTGCCAAAAGTTTAGCGGAGATTCATTTTTATGAGACATGAAATTTACTGACGTTAAAACCTCTGACGAAGAGTTACGAGTAATTTTGGAAATTGGCTTTTTGCTTCGCGAGATGAGCAAATTCGTTGAAGCGGTACAAGTTTTTCGCGGCGCTGCCGAACTTATTCCTGATTCGGATGTGCCCTTTGTAGGTTTGGGAACGGTGGAATTTCAGCAAAGAAATTTTGGTGCCGCTCATGACGCTTACCGCCGCGCGCTGGAGATCAAACCGCAGAGTCTCTATGCCCGTGTTCATCGTGCTGAAACCTGGCTTTTTGAAGGGATGCGAGATCGCGCCGAAGCGGAACTACGCGAAATTATTGCCGCCGATGCCGAGTCTCCGCACAGCCGGACAGCGCAGGCACTGCTTGAAGCCGCTGATATAATCAGCCCTGCAAAATAGCTACGAGGTTAATGGACTGAGCATCCTGATTGTCATTTCAAAGGCGTTAAAAGCTTGCTGAAAATAGAAGATAAATTGCTCTTTCAGAAGAGGCAGCGCGAGCGCGACAACAATCAATCCGATTGCCATTTTGACCGGCATACTAAGAAAGAAAACGTTGACCTGAGGCGCGACGCGATTGATAATTCCGAAAAATAAATCGGTTAGGAGCAAAGCCAGCACCGGCGCTATTGCCAGTTGAACTCCAAAGCTAAACATCATCGCTGTCAATTGAGTGATAAATGCGGTCGCGGCAGACCAACCGCTTTCAATGTGCGGAAACTTGGTTGCCGGAATAAAAATAAAGCTTTCGAGGAAAGCCCGCAAAAAAAGATGGTGCGCCCCAATCGCTAAAAAAATGACAATCGCAAGTTGCAATTTAAATTGTCCGAGTTCCGATACACGCGATTGCACCTGCGGAGCGTAAAGTTCTGCCATTGTCGAACCACGCTGCATGTCAATGATTTTTCCCGCTGATTGAATTGCTTCAAAAACAGAAGCAGCAATGTAACCGAGAGTAAACCCAACAAATGATTCTTTTGCCAGCAGCGCTATAAACCCAATTGGTCCAAACGGCAGAGGACTGCCGTCCGTCGGTAACCCGGCGGCAAGGCTTGGATAAACTATAATAACCAGAGCGGTGGCAACTGCAACCTTGACCCGACCGGGTACGGCTTGCCCGCCAAAAAATGGAACAATTGTTAAAAACGAAAGAATTCGAGCAAATGCCAGTCCGACCAGAACGAGGAACGTTTGCGGGCTGTTGCCAACCTCAAAGGTTTTTAAGACGAATTCCAAAAGTTTAAGAAATTCGTTCATAAGAAAAAAACCTGAAAGTCATAAACTCTTAAAAACCAAATCTCTCAACATTTACCTGCCGTTTCCGACTTGGAGCATCATGTCAAAAACGTCTTTGGCAAAATTGATCATTGTATTGAGCATAAACGTCGCTGAAATTACCAGCACGAGAATTGTCGCCACGACCTTTGGAACAAACGTTAATGTCTGTTCCTGAACCTGCGTTAAAGCCTGAAATAAGCTGACAACGACACCCACTGTCAAACTTGCCAACAACGGTAGTAAAGAGAGATATAAAATCAACAGCAAAGCGCGAGTGGCTACGTTCAGGTAAATATCCATACTTCCCTTGTTCGCTTTAGATGTAACCCAAAACTAGGTTTTTGAGAATCAAAGCCCAACCATCAATCATCACAAATAACAGTAGTTTAAAAGGTAGTGAAATCGTCGTTGGCGAAAGCATAAACATTCCCATCGCCTGCAAGATATTGGAGACCACCATGTCAATCACCAAAAAAGGAATAAATAGGAAAAATCCGATGCGAAAGGCTTCGGTTAACTGGCTGGTGACAAACGACGGAACTAAAACACGAAAATCTCCATACTGAATTTCCTTAGGATCAGTTTGATTGCGGATAGCCATTCGTTGAGCCAAATCATAAAACATGACGCGGTCGGTTTGGTGCGCATATCTTTCGAGAAATTCTTTGAGCGGTTTTTGCCCCTTTTGCGCTACGTCCATAATTTTAGCGACACTGACTTCGCTAAAAATAATTTCTGAGCCGGCATCCTTGTACATTTTTTCGACTACGGGAGCCATAATAAAGACAGTCAAAATCAGCGAGATGCCGGTAATTACTTGATTAGGCGGGACTTGCTGAGTGCCAAGAGCAGTTCGCAAAATTGAAAGCACGACTGAGATTTTGACAAAAGATGTCAACATTATCAGCGCGAAAGGAGCCAGCGCCAAAGCCCCAACGACGACAATTAAAACTAGCGGGTTTGCCGTCCCGGTTCCCAGCGCATCTGCTGAGGCAGGAGCTGCGGCTTTTGGCACGTCAGCCGGGGACGGAGTTGCTTTTGCTGATTGAGCTGCCACAGTCGAAGCTAAACACAGAAAACAAAAAAGTAATGTGCACAAACGTGCCACACATTGCTTACTTTTTATGTGTCCAATCAAACTGTTTTTTTTTCTTCGGCTGATTATCAACATCTCTTTTTATTTCCTTTCTGCCCATGACGCCTGCTAGTTTAGCGGCGAAACTGGAACGCAATTCATCAATTTTCTGAAACTGTGCCGCGCGGTTAAGCAAGATTTGCGACTCTGCGGCTGTTGCGTCTATTTCATCAAGTTCGCTGACCATCTGTATTCCGCCCTCCGAAACACCAATCAGTAACCACTTGCCGGCGACTTCGATTACCAGTAAACTGCGCTTTGGATCAACACCGATGCGCTCAACTACACGAATCATGCCGCTCGAATTTTGCCCGTTTTGAAGGCGCGGTAAGACGACCCGAAAAATAACGTAAGCCAGTCCGCAGACCGCTCCCAGTGCCACCAGGGTTTGCACTAAAACTCCAATAAAATTTAAACCGCTTTCCAAATAATTCCAGATTCCGGATTCCAGATTCCAGATTTCACAATCGTGCAAGCCGATTTGGAATTTGGAATTTGGAATTTGGAATTTACAGTAAAACCCTTGTCAGCCTGACCCCAAGGTTACCTTCAATATCAATCAGTTCGCCGATTGCAACGGTTCTACCGCCCGTAACCAGCTCGACCGGATCAGTCGCTCGGCTCCCTAATTCAATCGTTTGTCCAACGCGCAGGTTTGCCATTTCAGCCAAACTAATACGCCTGGAAGCTAATTCGACTGAAACATTAACGACAATTTTTTCTAAAGCCAATCCACCTTCTGTAGTTTCTTCGGTTTGCTCGACCAACTCACCTTTCGGATGATTTGTTGAAAAATTTTCTAGCTGATTTTCCGGCATCATTGACCTCATCAATTCATTTTCGTTTAGTTGGTTAGCTTCGAGAACGGTTAAGCGTAAGCTTTCAGCCGTCACTAAATCACCTTTGAGACTTGAGTTAATTTCATCGGCGACTCGAATTTGCACCGCTCCATTTAAAACAGAATTAGTAAATTTTACCGACTGGCGCTCTACTAAAATGACATCTCCCTGCTCTAGAGATGCTAGCTCGCTAGCGTCAATTATCGTTTCCCCCAAAATTGCGTGAAGCCGAATGTCAGGCAAAGTCTGCGAAATTCGAACGACTTTTTCGCCGCGTTTGTGCCGCGCTAGCAAAGGGTTTTCGGATTGGCTCAAACTCTGCAAAAAATTGAAAGGCAGCAATAATTTAATAATTCCTGTGTTTTCGCCGATTTGCAACCTAATGTGTGACAGAAGTCCGCGTTTAAGATTTAAATCAGGCACACCTTGTTCAATAGTCCGCCAGCGAAATAATGGCTCTGAATAAAAATCGTTAATTCGTTTAAGACAATTAAGTGATAAAAACTCTAGTACCGAAAGTTCGGTTTTTGACAATTGGCGGCGTTCCCCGACTACACCTTCACTGCTCAAAGCAGTTTCGATAATTTTGACGGCAAAAACAGCGTCAATGATTAATAATGCCTCATTTTGGTGTGGTTCAACCCCAAAACTTAAATAGACAGCTTGCTCATATTTTAATTTTATAAATTCTTCAGAGTAATCCGTTTCTACAGTAGAGATTATTTGGCAATTAGCGACGGTAACATCTTGCAAAATAATTTGCGAAACGGCATTAGTGGAAACTTCGCAAACAATTTTGGCTAGATTGTCCGGCAAACGCGAGAAAACCAGCGTTTGATTAATTTCGGAAATAGCGATCTGAGGCAAATCCGCGCTCCAGGAGCGTTTAATAATAGCCGTCGTGTCTTCATCCAAACTAGAATCGACAAAAGCTTCGTCAAATTCATCTGCTTCAGAGACAGACTTTCCCTGCGAAAAAAAATCAATCGCAAAAGGGTCGCTAACCTCTTCAACCAGAATGGGTTCGTTCAGACCGGATGTGAGTGCTTTCTTGCTCGCCATTTATTTCTGCATCAAATACGATAAGTGCTGGCGGTTTCGCTTGCTTCAGAGTTTTGCTCGTTTTCCGGCTGAGAATTTTTGACACTAGCTGCTGAAAGCGCCGAAGGCGCGAAATTTTCAGGTTTCTGCTGGTTTCCGTTTTGACCGGCGGTTTCCCCGCCTAACGATGTCTGTAAACTTGTCAATTTTATGCCGCGCTGTTTGAGCAAATCAGCGAGTTCGCCGCTGCGAGCATCAATTTGAGCTTTGACTTTTTCATTGATTGCAATAAGTTCCGCCGTAACACGATGGTTTTGATCTGTCGTTAGCTTAATTTGCAGCCCTGAACAAACAGAATTTTTAAGTGTTATGACGATTTGCGAATTGCCTTCAAAAAGTTGCGAACGAACACTTGAAACTATGCGCTCTAAATCAGCTATGTGCATAATCGCGCGAGCAGGCGGCACAGATTGTTCAGCGTCGAGCATCAAATTGTCATTGATATTTGAATGCGCCGCAGCCGCTCCTCCTGCGTCTTCACGTTTAACTATATCTTGATCTTTATTCTTGGTCGGCTGGTCAGCTTTAGCGTGCTGATCGAGCTTAGAGTGAGAATCTTTTTCATGGGGCTTGAGTTCATTAGCTTTATGATCCGCAGATTCTTTTTGGGAAGTTAGATTCTCCAGAACGCGAGCAAACTCGCCGCTGCCTTCGTTTGTATCGGTGGCAACATCATAATTTTCACTTCCTGCATTTTCTCCGGTTGTTTTAGCTAAATTGCTTTTTGGAGCTGTGAAATTTCTGGTTGGTTCGATTTTTATCATAAGACTCCTCCTTTAATCGTTGTTAGCCCGTTTTTGCGCTTTTGCAATTAATGCTTGCAGTTCTCGACGATTAACGGCTTTCCCGTCAGCGTCGAGGATCAAAGCTTTTTCGAGCGATTGTTTAGCCTTGCTGTATTCCTTTTGTTTAAGATAAATAACTCCGATTTGATAATAAGCTTCGGCTGAATTGGGGTCTAATTCAATGGCTTTGCGCAGTGTTTCAATAGCACTGACGGGGCGCTTTTGCTCAACATAACAATTGCTGAGAGCCATCAAACCGATTAAGCTTGGAGATTCAGTTCGTAATATTTCTAATTCTTTAACCGCTGCCGCGCAGTTTTTGTTTTTAATTTGTGTTTCAGCAAATTTCAAACGCAGTTCGGGTGTGTTGTCTCCGAGTTTTTGTGCTTGCTGATAATAAGTTGCGGCTTCTTTTATTCTGCCTTGATCCTGGTAAATCCTGCCACGTTCTTTGTAAGCGAGAGAAAATTTGTTGTCCAATTTAATCGTTTTATCAAATGAAGTGGCTGCGGCATTAATATTTTTGGCTGATACCTGGGCAATGCCTAAACCATAATGAATGATCGGTGAATTTGGTGAATAAAGGGCTGCCGCGCTAAACAAGCTAAGAGCTTTTTGACGATTGCCTAAGGATAATTCGATTTGACCCTGCGCGAATGAAGATAGAGCTTCAATATCATTATTGGTGTTTCCAATCGCACCTTGCCGCCGACATTGATCGTAAATAGATTGCCAATCATTACGGGTAACCGAATCAGTTGTCTGAGGGTCTTGATAATTTTTTAGAATGGCATTGGCATCTACGGGCTGTGGATCGTTTTCTTCAATTTTATTATCAGTGGTCTGTGATTGCCCGATCTCGTCAACCGCCTTTGCGATGTCTGCAGAAAAGTCAAAATTGTTTTGCTCTTGAGTAACAGTAATTTTAAGCGGCTTAAATAAATCTTTGTCATATTTACGAGCAAAAATCTGATGCTCCCCGCCCGCCATTAACTTTGTCAGCTTACCGGTTTTATCGCTGATTCCGATTAGTTTGCCGTCACTCCAGAGTTCGACTTCGAGGGCTCCGGTGGTAAAAACAACCGACTGCAATTCTGCAACTTTAACGGGTGCCGGCTTACCTTTGTTAGCTTTGCTAATAACAATTTTCTTTTTTAACGGAGCGGGAGCTGTTTTTTTAGGAGTTCCTGCCGGGGGCGGACTGGTATTCTTTTTACGCGGAGTTTTATTAAGCTGTTTTTCTATTTCTGTAGTTGTTTGCGCAGACACCATTCCTTGCAAGCTCAATGTCCCCAGCAAAACAAAAAATCCTGACAAAACGACAACATTTATTTTTCTCTGCAAATTTTGATATTTACAAGGGGCATCTTGAAATTTCATTTTAATCTCCATACCAGATAACTTATTTAATTATTGATTATCATTATTCTGTACAGGCTTTTCTCGTAAAACAACGTATCGGAAACCAACATCAGGCGAACTAAAACTAAGCGGCATACTAATGCGAGCTTGGGCAAAATTATTCGCTTTTCCTTCAATAGCGGCTCCGCCTTTAATTACATAAACGGTTTCGTTTTTATAAGCCGGATCATCTCCCATATATTTTGCGATTTTACCGGCAGCGTCCCGTCCCGGATCAGCTGTCCATTCCCAGACATTACCGACCATATCGTACGCTCCGAAAGGAGATTTGCCTTTTGGATAAGTTTTAACTGCTTGAACTTTCCCCTTGTTCTCTTTACAAGCGGCAGCATCATCCTGCCATTCATTTCCCCAAGGATATTTAAAGCCCTCTTTGCCACGCGCCGCTAGTTCCCACTCCGCTTCGGTCGGCAACCGGACTTCGACTTCAAGCTTTTTTGAGAGCCAATCACAATAAGCTTTGGCTTCTGACCAGCTAACTCCAGTCACAGGTTCGTCATCTTTTCCGACAGGCAGCTTAAATTTCGCGTTTGTGGAATCAATAAATTCTCGATACTGAGCATTGGTTACCTCAGTTTCGGCAATGGCAAAAGAGTCAACGAATTTCCGCTGCCATGGAAGTTTTGTCTCCCCGCCGCCAAGCACAATCACGCCGCTCTCGACCGGAAGCTCACCGGCAGGCGCGGGCAAAACAGGTGATTCCGGTTCTTTCGGCGGAATTGCTTCGGGAGTTGCAGTTATAGCAACGGTAGATTGATTGCCGTCGGTTTGCGAAGACGGCAGGGGAATATTTGTTTCGTAATTTATGTTAGTTTCGGGCGCCGGACTTTGTTTTGGTAAAGCGACAGCGATGGGTGGTTGTCTGAAAGGTGATTTTGATCCGAAAAAATACCAAAATATTGAACCACTTGATACCGCAATAACAAAGCAAACCATTGCGGCAAGGCCAAGAGGCAACAAGCGCAACTCGTTTTCGGTTGTTTGTTTAATAGGGTTTTCAGTCAAATTCTGCATTCATCCGCCCTTTGTGGGTGCAAAGCAATTATTCCGGCAACCTACGCGAAAACATTTAATTAATTTTTAGTTGACAACCGACATTATAGCTTTCCCGCTGTGATGAGTAAACTTTTATTTACCAATAAAAAGGTAAAACCCGAAATCTCAAATGAATTGCTTTTCAATCGAAGCCAATAAAGCACGGGCACGAGTCAAACTTTTTTCTTCAACAGTTGAATTACCTTTCTTTTTCCCCAAATTGATGGCTGATTGAAAATCACGACTCGCAGCAGCTTTTTCACCCAGACGCAGAAAAACCTCGCCGCGGTTTACTAACGAGATGAGGTCGCGCGGTTCGACCTGTAAAACTTGATTAAGATAATCGAGAGCCTTTTCAGAGGCATCTACGCGCAGCCATAATGCGCCGAGAGCCGATTGAAAATAAACGGTCGCGGGTGCGAGCGCAGCCAGCCCTTCAAATAAAGTAATTGCTTCAGCGATGCGCCCCTGTTCTGCTAAACCATAGCCAAGTTCTGTGACCAGACGAATTTCTTCCGCCGTCCATTTTGTCGCTGCTCCCAGAGTTGCATGGCCTTTTAACCACTCCCGTTCGTTTTCTTTCATTAAACGAGATTTTACCTAGTCTGGAAGCATCAACGCAATCGTGATTCGATATTTTAAGTGAATTTTTGTGAGAGCAAGTAAAACTTTTGCAAAATTGTGCTATCTTGACAAAAAATGAGGTGAAGGAAATGCCCCTAGATCCTTCACCTCGTCCAGTTTGAGGAAAGCGTTTAAAACGTTCTCAATAAAAAAATTTATTACTCAATTACTGTTAGTGCGACTATAATATCTGCCCACAACAATTTCTTGTTTAAGATTATCGGCGACAAAACCAAATAGTTTCCTACTTGAGTGTTTTTTCAGATTAAAGAAACACTATTTTCGCGATCTTACCCGCAACAATTGTAGTATTTTGCGGAATAATGACGAGCGCGTCGGCTTTTGCAAAGGAAACAAAATCTGAGGAACCGCCCCATTTAAAAGGTTCAGCGATAAGCTGAGCGTCATCCTCAATCGAAAGTCTCACGGGCAGATAGCTATCGCGCTCCCGTGCGCCTTTGAGAGTTTTGGCGAGAACGGCAGCGCCGCTTTTCAGCTTAATATCACTGGCTCCCTGCAGTTGCAGTAAAGACATCCGGACAAACAATAAGAACGTCACTACTGCCGAAACCGGATTACCGGGCAAAGCGAAAATAAGCGTGTTATGAAGGCGCGCAAAAACCATCGGCTTACCAGGTCGGAGAGCTATTTTTTCAAAATAAATTGTCGCCCCAAGTTCATTAAGCGCGAGCTTTGTCAGATCATATTTCCCGACTGAGACGCCCCCGGTTAAAACTAAAACATCTGATTTCGCGGCGGCTTCTTTAATATGTTCCTTCAACTGTCCAAGCTCGTCACCGATAATCGGGAGTGATTCAACAATTGCACCGTACTGTTCGGCATAGACACGCAACGTCGGAGTATTTGAATTACGAATCTGATCTGGCAGCGGTAATTGGTTGACGTTGACAATTTCATTGCCGGTTGAAAGAACCGCAACTTTCGGACGCATTCCAACTAAAATGTTGGCGTAACCAAAAGCCGCCAAGCTTGCAATCATACTGGCATTAACGATTTCGCCAGCAGAAAAAATTAACTTGCCTTGTTCGATTTCAGCGCCCTTGGAAATAATATTTTGTCCCTTATTTGCTGACTCAAAAATCTCAACAAATTCACCGTTCTCAGATGTGACCTCAAGTTTTTGCACTGCGCTGGCGCCTTCCGGCAGAGCCGCGCCCGTCATAATCCGCACGGCTTCGCCGACTTTTAGTTTACCGCTCCAGCTTTTGCCCGCCGACGATTCGCCGACGATTCTAAGGCGAACAGGAGCATTTTTCGTGTCGCTCGCTTTGACCGCATAACCATCCATTTGCGAACGATTAAACGGCGGCATGTCCATATCGGCAATAATTGGCTGCGCTAAAATTCTTTGACAAGCGAATTCGAGCGCCGCTGTTTCGGTTTTGAGGCGCGGCGTATTTTGTTTGACAATTTCGATTGCCTGAGAAACTGGAATCATTTTTAAAGCCTTTTATTTCGATCCTTGAAGTAAAGATACAGCGAGATTGCCGCAAAGAAAATCACTGGAAAGCAACAAGTGGCAAAATAGTAATGATGAAGATTCCCGTCCAACATAGCATTTTGCACACCAACTGTTTATTAAAGTTGCAAAAACTTATTTTGTTAATTAGTTCTTTTGATTCAGCTTTTAGTGCATTTTAATTTAACAATGCTAAGATGTTGCTCGTTATTAGTTAATAAATTTCCTACCCTAATTAACATTTGAAAGGATTCTATAAGACTGTGATTGGATTTGAATTAACCGAAGAACATTTGGCTTTGCAGGCGACTGTTCGCGAATTTACGCGGCGCGATGTTTTGCCGTTTATCAAAGAATGGGACGAGAAAGCTCATTTTGACCGCTCAATCCTGGACAAAATGGCTGATCTTGGATTGTTGGGCGTTTGCATTCCCGAAGCTTACGGCGGCGCGGGTTTTGATTATATTTCGCTCGGACTGGTCTGCGAAGAACTTGAAGCGGCAGACACTTTTCTCAGGGTCATTATGTCGGTTCATGTCGGACTCAATTCAATGTCGCTTTTCGCTTGGGGAACCGAAGAACAAAAGCAAAAGTATCTTGTTCCGCAAGCTCGCGGTGAAAAAATTGCCACCTATGGTTTGACAGAACCAAACGCCGGTTCTGATGTTATCGGCATGCGTTCCAATGCCAGACGCGAAGGTTCTGATTGGATTTTAAACGGCGAAAAAATGTGGATTTCGCTTGGCGATGTGGCTGATAATTTTTTATTCTTCTGCTGGACTGACGAAGAAAAGCGCAAGAACCGTGATCATACGGGGATGAGCTGTTTTATTGTCGAACGATCAATGGCCGGCTTTTCATCCGGGACGCTGCACGGGAAAATGGGTATTAAGGCAGGAAATACCGGCTACTTTACGCTTCAGGACTGCAGAGTTCCGCAAGAAAATATGCTCGGACGCGAAGGCGAAGGATTTAAGATTGCAATGTTCGCTCTTGAAAACGGGCGTTTTACGGTTGCCGCCGGCGCGACCGGATTGATTCGCGCTGCGCGCGACGCCTCGGTTGCCTATGCAAACACGCGCGAAGTACAAGGACAAACAATCGCCAATTTCCAGCTCGTCAAACAAAAAATTGCTGAAATGGAAGCCGATTATGAAATGACGCATTTATTGTGGCTCAAAACCGGTTGGCTCAAAAACGAAGGTAAACATTCGGGGAAAGCCGCATCACTGGCTAAATGGCAAGCCACGACGCGTTCGGAAAAAGCGGCTTCGATGGCGATTGAAATTCACGGAGCAAACGGCTACACCAATGATTATCCGGTCGAGCGTTATTTGCGGAACTGCAAAGCCGCCGTTATTTACGAAGGAACACGCGATATTCACACGCTGATGCAAGCAGATTGGGCTTTGGGTTTAAAACAGGAGAAACGCGCCCGTGTCGTTCTCCCACCATACGCTAGCGACCAAAAAAGCGAGGCGATTGCAGC
>JBDTZD010000326.1:0-5561 GCA_040005335.1 Pyrinomonadaceae bacterium
TTAAGCGATGTCGCCTTGACACCCGGAGTGACCACAGTCACAGGAGATTGTTGTCACTCCGGTTTCGACGGATTCTTCGCAAACTTCGCTGCAATATTTTGAATCGCCCGCTGCCAGGCAAGAGCAGCCTGGATGGGCGCAAACATTTTTATCGTTTTCATTCATTCATTTATCACCCCCTATCCAAATATCTTCAGCCGTCAATCGGTCGTTTGTCAATCACGAGGGGTGGTAATCTTCAAATAAGCGGTTATTCATAACGCAGCGCTTCAATCGGATTGAGCGACGCCGCCTTCCACGCCGGATAAAGCCCGAATACGATGCCGATTCCTGCCGAAACGCCAATGCCCATCACAATTGCCCACCACGGCACAAATGCGGGGAGAGGGGAAAAATTATTGATTAAGACGCTGACGATTTCGCCGATTATTAAACCAATTAATCCGCCGATGCCGGTTAAAACAACAGCTTCAATTAAAAACTGCGAGAGAATATTGATGCGGGTCGCTCCGACGGCTTTGCGAATCCCGATTTCTTTGGTGCGTTCGGTGACTGAGACGAGCATAATATTCATCACCCCGATGCCGCCAATCATTAGCGCGACGGCAGAAACAGCGGTTAACACCAGATAAGTCGCGCCCGTCAGTTGATTGTAAATATCCAGCAGAGAATCCTGCGAAGCAATTCCAAAATTGTCTTTTTCGCCGAATTTTAAACCGCGCCGGCGGCGCAAAATATCGCGGATTTCTTCGATCCCGGATTTTACCTGGGCGCGAGTTTCCGGACGCACGATAATCGCAAAAATTATGGTTGGGAAAATATTTTCCGGATAATATTTTTGAAAAGTAGTAATTGGAATAAAAACCGAATTATCTCTGGCTTGCCCAAAAATCGAACCCAGCTCAGCCATCACTCCGATGACGCGAAACGGATTTCCAGCGATTTTGATTTGCGCTCCCAACGGATCTTCGCCGTTAGGAAAAAGGGCTTTGACTAGATCGCGTCCCAGTACGGCGACGTTTGATCGTTGCTGCACGTCTAGGTCAGCGATAAAACGCCCGTAACCAATGAATTGTGAATGAGTAAATTCATAGTACGGCGTGACCCCGAAAAGCAGCGGTGTGTCGGATTGTTTGTCTTCGGAACGCACGGTTTCCGCGATTTTCCGCTGAACCGGTGAAACGCCGACGATCGAAGGCGCTTCGCGGCGAATGGCGTCGGCGTCGGCAATCGTTAAATCTTTGCGTTGGCGCTCTTCCTGTCCCGGCGGGCGGCCAAAGCTGGCGTCAAACTTTTGAATAAAAATCGTGTTTGACCCCAAAGTTTCTATTTGTTCGGCGAAAGATTTGTTTAAGCCTTGAATAATCGAAACCATAATCATCACGGTCAAGACCCCAACCGTGACCCCTAAAATAGTCAGACCGGAGCGCAGTTTGTTAGCCCGAACCGTGTCGAGTGCCATCGCTGTTGATTCACGCAAATCATCAAAGGTCATAAAATATCGCTTAGTTCGCTTGTCTCTAACAGTTTATTTATGTAAATTCAAATCAGGGCAAATGTCTTGATTTTAATAATCTTAAGAACCTGCAGCCTTCCCCGCCATAGGGTTACATCAGCAAAATCAGCGGCCGCGAAAATCTAACAAAAGCTCTCAGCTTGGAGAAATCCATAATGAATTATAAGTCTCATCATCATTCGGTTGAAAGAAAAGTCTTAATCGGATTTGTCTCAGCACTCGCAATAATAATCTCCCTCTGTGCTTTGTATTATCGTAGCAGAACAAATTTATTGGAAACAGAAAACTTGGTTGAACAGACCCATCAGGTAATCGAGGAAATTGGCGAAACCATTTCAAGTCTGAAAGATGCCGAAACCGGATCAAGGGGTTATCTTATTTCGGGTAACGAATCTTATTTAGAGAATTACGGGCAAGCTGTGACCAGTGTCATGGTTCATTCTGAAAATGTCCGCAGTTTGACGGCGGATAACATCAGGCAGCAAGAGAGAGTTAACACACTCGAACCGCTTATCAAGTCCAAACTTGATCATCTCGCAGAGTTAATTAAAATGCGTCGAAGCGGTGACGAAAAAGGTACCAATAGGCTTTTCCTATCGGGTATAGGCAAATCCCAAATGGACGACATTCGTTCTGTCGTCAACGAAATGCAGCAGGAAGAGCGGAATTTGCTGGTGCAGCGAACTGAGCAGGCACAGATCAGCCGTTATTCTACCTTCTATATTTTGCTCTGCTTCCTAGCAGCCATTTTTTTATTTTTCCTG
This sequence comes from Pyrinomonadaceae bacterium, assembly GCA_040005335.1. Lineage (GTDB taxonomy): Bacteria > Acidobacteriota > Blastocatellia > Pyrinomonadales > Pyrinomonadaceae > JBBQUS01. The sequence continues at coordinate 2,281 of JBDTZD010000326.1, forward strand.
ATCGCATTTTTTATTATTCGGCGCGATATTGCCGCGCAATCGCGAGCCGACATTGCGATGCAGGAATCCGAGAAACGCGTTCGGTTTTTTGTTGAAAATACGCCAGCTGCGGTAGCAATGCTCGATCAGGAAATGCGGTATGTTTTAGCCAGCCATCGCTGGTTAACCGATTATAATCTTGGTGATCAAAACATTATCGGGCAAAGTCATTACGACATTTTCCCGGATATTCCAGAAAGGTGGAAAGAAATTCATCGCCGCGGGCTGGCCGGAGAAGTTTTGAAATCCGACGAAGATCCATTTCCGAGAGCCAATGGCGGGTTGGAATGGCTGCGTTGGGAAATTCACCCATGGCGCGATAATCGAGGGGAAATCGGCGGAATAATTTTCTTTACCGAAGTTATTACCGAGCGCAAAAAACTTGAAACAGAACTTAAGGACGCGCGAGATGCGGCGCTTGACAGTGTGCGGCTCAAGTCGGAATTTCTCGCCAATATGTCACACGAAATTCGGACTCCGATGAACGGCGTCATTGGAATGACCGATTTGCTGCTCGACACTCGGCTCAGCGAGGAACAAGCAGAATATACCGAAATAATTAAAAAGAGTGCTGATTCTCTCCTAACCTTAATCAATGATATTTTAGATTTCTCCAAAATCGAAGCCGGAAAACTCGAATTTGAAACGATTGATTTTGATTTGAGCGAAACGATTGAAAACACTGTCGAGATTTTTGCTGAACCGGCGCAGAAAAAACGCATTGAACTTGCTTCACTGGTCGAAGCTAATGTTCCGGTTGAGCTGCGCGGAGATCCAAGCAGATTAAGACAGATTATGACAAATTTAATTGGAAACGCAATAAAATTCACAAAAAGCGGTGAAGTTGTGGTGCGGGTCAATAATGAAAGCGAAACTGTAGATCAGGCTTGGCTGAAGTTTAGTGTGACTGATACCGGGATTGGCATTGGCGACGAAATAAAAAAATATTTATTTCAACCTTTTACTCAAGCTGACGGTTCAACCACTCGTCAATATGGCGGAACCGGACTCGGATTAGCTATTACCAAGCAACTTGTCGAAATGATGGACGGTTCAATCAGCGTCGAGAGCGAACCGGGAAAAGGCTCGGTTTTCTCTTTTACCGCATGTTTTGAAAAACAATCGGTTGACGCCGTCAAAAAATTCCCGCCCTTAACCGATTTAACCAATCTTCGCATTTTAATTGTTGATGACAACGCGACTAATCGCCGCATTCTCAAACATTACGTCTCTTCCTGGGGGATGATTGCCGTTGAGGCGACTGACGGGATGGACGCTCTGGAAATTTTACGCTCAGCCGCCAACAGACGCGAAAAATTTGATTTGGCAATTCTCGATTTGATGATGCCGATTATGGATGGTTTCGATTTAGCTCGTCAAATCAAAAAAGATTCTAAAATTTCCGATGTGAGCTTAATTCTAATGCCGTCTTTTGGAATGCGCGGTCACAGCCGCGAAGCAAAGCAAGCCGGAATTGAGGGTTATTTAATCAAACCTTTGCGTCAATCGGATTTGTTTAACTGCATCGCCGCCGTCATGGGCGACGCCCTTGTTCAGGCAAGAATTCCAGCAGCAGCTGAAATCTCAGATCAAAAACCGTTTATCACTGAACATGTATTAAACGAAAAAAGTGCGGTGCCGCCAAAACCGATTCTCGTCGTCGAAGATAACGCAGTCAATCAGCAGGTTATTAAATTACAGCTCGAACGAATGGGTTTTACAATTGACTCAGCTTACAACGGAAAAGAAGCTTTGACCGCGCTTAAACGAAATACTTATTCGCTTGTTTTAATGGATTGTCAGATGCCGGAAATGGATGGTTACGAAGCGACCCGCGCGATTCGCAGTTTTGAAAATGGAGCGCGTCGGACTCCGGTGATTGCCGTTACCGCAAACGCCATGCAGGGTGAACGCGAAAAATGTCTTGCCGCCGGAATGGATGATTATATCACCAAGCCGCTGAGAAAAGAGGCTCTCAAAGAAGTCTTGGACCGCTGGTTAAATCAAGCCGCTGACACCGTAAATTCAGTGGAAAACTCAAACGGTGATGGGTCTCCGGCTGATTTGATTGACCTCTCAAGTCTGCGCGAAGTGACGGATAATGAGCCGGAAATGATGACGCAAATTGTTAATCTTTATTTACAACAGACCCGAGAACAGTTAGACATTTTAGCCAAAGCAGTTGAATCCAAAAACGCCGACGAAATTTATCGGATCGCTCACAAATGTCTTGGCTCAAGCGCGACTTGCGGAATCACCTCAATGATCGCGCCGCTGACGGAGCTCGAAGAAATGGGGCGTGAGCGAAAGTGCGAAAATGCTGCACAAAAACTATTGTTACTTAACGGAGTTTACCGGCGTCTGGAGCCGGTTTTGGAGAAAATTTTGAACGAAATAAAAGGAAAATAATGTCGAAAATTATCGTTATCGAAGACAATGAATTAATTGCCCGCATTTACGAAACAAAACTTTTGAAAGAAGGTCACGTCGTCAGCATTGCCTTTGACGGCGAGAGCGGGTTCGAGATGATTAAGGCGGATAAACCTGATTTGGTTTTGGTTGATTTGATGTTGCCAAATATGTCAGGCATCGAAGTCATCAAACAGTTGCGAGCGGAAAAGGAATTTGCCGAATTGCCTGTGATTGCGTTTTCAGCCGATGAAACTCTTTTGCAGGAAGCGCAAGCTCTCAATGCGACTGAAGCTATTTCAAAAAAAGAAGTTTCGTCAATAGGAGTGCTAAAGCATATTAGGGCTTTACTCGAATCCGTTAATACATCGGAAGAAGGAGAGCCGAATAAATTGACGGCTAAACGAGATGTCAGTTCGTCCAACACTCCCCTTCCAGTCGAAACTGGAAAACGATTAGAGCGCGTTTTGGTGGTTGATGATGATGAGATTATTGCTGCAATAATCATAGATGTGATCGAGGAATTAGGCTATGCTGTAGTAAAAGCTAGTGACGGACGCGAGGCATATCAAATCATGACAAAAGACGCTGATTTCGTCGCAGGCGTTTTTGACGTCGAAATGCCTCATATCAAGGGCACAGATTTAGTCAAACATATGCGAACCGAAAAACGGTTGGCGGCGATTCCGGTGATGATCGTGACATCCGAGCAAAGCCTTAAAGTGCAGCTAGATAGTTTTGCCGGCGGCGCATCTATTTTTCTCCCAAAACCATTCACCCGAACTGTACTTAAAACAATGTTTGAAATGATGGTGCAAACAAGACATAAAAAA
>JBDTZD010000118.1:0-5535 GCA_040005335.1 Pyrinomonadaceae bacterium
CTTTTTATTTTTAGTTACAGCAATCCCGAATTTACGGGCTGCGAAGCATATCGCCGCGAGCGTTGGTTAAAAACTCTTTTTCCGCAAGCCTCGGTTTTTGTTATCACTTCCGAATTTTTAGAAAAGCGATTTAACTTCTCCCTCCCCAAAAATGACGCGCCCGAATTAGAACATCGGCGGTTTTGCGGTTTTTTGTGGCTCGAATTAGTCAATGAACCGCTCGACGCGGTTTTTACGAGCGAATCTTACGGGACGGGTTTCGCCGCTGAACTCAGCTCCTACTTTGCTTTGTACGCCAATTTGCCTGCCGTCAAGCATATTTTGGTTGATTTAGAACGCAGACAGATTCCGGTTTCGGGAACAGAAATAAGACAAAACATTCACTCCTTAAAACATTTTTTGTCGCCCGAAGTTTATGCCTCGTTCGTCAAAACCGTTTGTCTTCTGGGCGGCGAATCAACCGGCAAAAGCACTTTGGCAGAAGCTCTCGCTCGTGAATTTAAAACTGTTTTTGTGCCTGAATACGGGCGCACACTGTGGGAAGAACAAAACGCCAGATTATCGTTTGAAGATCTGCTGAAGATTGCGAAAACTCATGTCTCAAGCGAAGAAACGCTGGCGCGGCAAGCCGATGGGTTTTTATTTGTTGACACTTCGCCGCTGACTACAATGCTTTACAGCGAGTATCTTTTTGAACGAATTGACCCGGAACTTGCCTGGCTCTCGCAGCGCAAATACGATTTTACGTTCTTGTGCGCTCCCGACTTTCCGTTTGTCCAAGACGGCACGCGCGTTAGTGAAGGTTTTAGGCAAAGACAGCACGAAGAATATTTGCGCTTGCTTAAACTAAGAGGAATAGATTTCACACTCCTTTCAGGAAATCTTAGCGAGCGCGCTGAGCAAGTAAAAACAATGTTGCGAGCAAGGTTATTAGAGTCATAATTTTCGAGGCGGTGGTTAAGCTCAATCTCACAAAGTTTACTCGGATGCAACAAAACCCTGCTAAGCTTTTGCGCAATCTTAAAAAAATGCGCAAAGTCAAAGCGTCGAATACAGAGAGGAAAATGTAAAAATGGTTGAGACTGAAGCTTTAGAAACGATGCCGTTAGCGGCGGCGGAACTGCAACGGATAAACGCTTATTGGCGGGCGGCAAACTATCTTTCGGTCGGGCAAATTTATTTACTAGACAATCCGCTGCTGCGCGAACCGCTCAAACTTGAACACATCAAACCACGTCTGCTCGGACATTGGGGAACCACGCCTGGTTTAAATTTTATCTATGTTCATCTCAACCGTTTGATTAAAAAGCACGATTTGAACACGATTTACATTGCCGGTCCCGGACATGGCGGGCCGGGCGTTGTCGCCAACACCTATCTCGAAGGAACTTACAGCGAAGTTTATCCCAGCATTTCTAATGACACGGACGGTTTAAGAAAATTGTTCAAGCAGTTTTCGTTTCCCGGCGGAATTCCGAGCCACGTCGCGCCTGAAACACCCGGCTCGATTCACGAAGGAGGCGAATTAGGTTATGCGATCGTTCACGCATACGGCGCGGTTTTTGATAATCCGGATTTGCTCGCCGCCTGCGTCATCGGCGACGGCGAAGCCGAAACAGGTCCACTAGCAGCGAGCTGGCATTCAAACAAGTTTATCAATCCGGCGCGTGACGGCGCAGTGCTGCCGATTCTGCATTTGAACGGCTACAAAATCGCCAATCCGACTGTGCTGGCAAGACTTAGCCACGAAGAATTAACCGATCTACTGACAGGTTACGGTCATAAGCCTTATTTTGTTGAAGGCAGCGATCCTGAAAAAATGCACCAATTGATGGCGGCAACGCTCGACGCGGTGATTGCTGAAATTGGAGCAATTCAAAAAGACGCGCGTGAAAACGGTTTCACCAAACGCCCGCAATATCCGATGATTGTTTTGCGCTCGCCCAAAGGCTGGACTGGACCCAAAACGGTGGACGGTTTGCCGGAGGAAAATTCGTTTCGCTCGCACCAGGTTCCGCTCGACAAACTGGCGAAAAATCCTGAACATTTGCGCCAGCTCGAAGAATGGTTAAAAAGCTACAAACCCGAAGAACTATTTGACGAAAACGGTAAGTTTATTGCCGAATTAGCTGAATTGGCTCCCACAGCAGAGCGAAGAATGAGCGCTAATCCGCACGCCAATGGCGGGTTGCTGCTCAAAAATTTGAAGATGCCAGACTTTGGCGATTACGCAGTTGAGGTCTTAAAACCCGGAACAATCGAAGCGGAAGCTACTCGCGTGACTGGACAGTTTTTGCGCGATGTGATGCGACTCAACGCCGAGAGCCAAAATTTTCGCGTAATGTCCCCTGACGAAAACAATTCAAACCGTCTCAATGCCATTCTTGAAGTGACCGACCGAGTTTTTACCGGCGAGATTTTACCGACCGACGATCATATCTCGCTTGACGGGCGCGTGATGGAAGTTTTGAGCGAACACCTTTGCCAGGGATGGCTCGAAGGTTATCTGCTAACGGGCAGACACGGGCTTTTCTCTTGCTACGAAGCGTTTATTCACATTATTGATTCGATGTTTAACCAGCACGCCAAATGGTTAAAAACAACCAGCCATATTCCCTGGCGGCGACCCGTCGCATCTTTGAATTATCTCTTAACATCGCATGTTTGGCGACAGGATCACAACGGTTTTTCGCACCAAGACCCGGGCTTTATAGATCATGTCATGAACAAAAAAGCCTCAGTCGTGCGCGTTTATTTGCCGCCCGATGCCAACACGCTTTTGTCCGTGATGGATCACTGCTTGCGAAGCCGGAACTATGTGAATGTAATCGTCGCTGGAAAACAGCCAGCCCTGCAATACCTTGAGATGGAAGCCGCCGTTCAGCACTGCACGGCGGGAGTCGGCATTTGGGATTGGGCGAGCAACGACGAAGGCGTTGAGCCTGACGTTGTGATGGCTTGCGCGGGCGACGTGCCGACGCTCGAAACGCTGGCGGCGACAAGCATTTTGCGAAAAAAGTTTCCAGATTTAAAAGTGCGCGTAGTCAACGTCGTTGATTTAATGACGCTGCAATCGGCGAGCGAACATTCGCATGGTCTTTCCGATAAAGATTTTGATTCGCTCTTTACGACTAACAAGCCCGTCATCTTCGCTTATCACGGCTATCCCTGGCTAATTCATCGTCTGACTTATAACAGAACGAACCACAATAATTTGCACGTTCGCGGTTATAAAGAGGAAGGCACCACAACCACGCCGTTCGATATGGTAGTTCTAAACGATTTGGATCGCTTTCATCTAGTCATGGATGTGATTGAGCGCGTCCCAAAGCTTGAAAACATTGGCGCACATGCTAAACAAGAGATGCGCGAACAACTACTCAAACACCGCCAATACATTTGCGAACACGGCGATGACATGCCGGCAATACGCGATTGGAGATGGGAGCATTAAAATCAAATTATTAGCCACAGATGAACATAGATAAACACGGATAAGACAGAATTAGATAACTGTTTAAAAAACATTATCTTCTTTTTTAAATCTGTGTTTATCTGTGTTCATCTGTGGTAAGTTTCTTCATTTTTGCGGAAGTATATCAAGTATGAACGTTCTTATTCTCAACTGCGGCAGTTCTTCGATTAAGTTTCAAATCATCGCCACCGACCTCGAACGAATCGAACAAAATACCGATGAGCAACTGGCGCACGGAATAATTGAACTGCATGGCGGGTCGGCAATCGTCACGTTGAACGCTGCGGGAAAACCTCCACAACGCTCAACCGCTCCGCTTAGAGATACGCGCGCCGCCGTCGAACTGATTTTAAATTGGGTTGTTTCGGACGAATCCGAAATCGAAACGATTAAAAGTAAATCCGACGTTCACGCCGTCGGGCACCGAGTTGTTCACGGTGGTGAAAAATTTAAAGCATCGGTTTTGATTGATGATGAGGTTTTGCGCGGAATCGAAGACTGCATTGACCTCGCCCCGCTGCACAATCCGGCAAACATCAAAGGCATCAACGCCGCCCGCGCCATTTTTGGCGAAGACGTGCCAAACGTCGCTGTCTTTGATACGGCGTTTCATCAAACGCTGCCCGAAACAGCTTATTTGTACGCTCTGCCGTACCAACTTTACCGCCGTCACCGCATTCGCCGCTATGGTTTTCACGGCACTTCGCACCGCTACGTCGCTTATCGCTATCGCCAAATCAAGAAAATTCCTCGTCAAGAAGTCAACATCATCACTTTGCATTTGGGCAACGGCTGTTCGGCAACCGCTATTAAAGGCGGCAATTCGATTGATACTTCGATGGGTTTAACGCCGCTCGAAGGGCTTGTGATGGGCACGCGGTCGGGCGACTTTGACCCGGCGATTGTTGATTTTCTCGCCGCCAAAGAAGGTTTAACGCCGCTCGAAGTTCAATCTTTAATCAATAAACAATCGGGTTTGCTGGGGTTGTCGGGTCTGACCAACGACATGCGCGAATTGCTCGACGAAGCCAGAGAAAACGGTGACCGCCGCGCACGACTAGCGATTGAAATTTTCTGTTATCGCGCCTGTAAATATATCGGTTCCTATTTAGCGGCGATGAACGGCGCGGACGCAATAGTTTTCACTGGGGGCATCGGTGAAAATTCGGCTGAAGTGCGGACGAAAATTTGTGAAAATTTAAAATGGCTCGGACTTGAATTAGATGAAACGCGTAATGTCGAACACAAAAACGGACGCGAAGGCGTGATCAGTACCGATGGTTCACATCTCGCGGCTTATGTCATCCCAACTAACGAAGAATTATTGATCGCCCGCGATACGGTGCGCGTCATCAACGATGTGCCGCAACGCTTTTAAATGGAACGGCGGCTTAGATTTTATGCTGCCTTAAAAACAATTCCTAACTACATCTCCAATTTTGTTTGTTCCGGCTGCCCCCTACTGTCTTTGAGATGTTTAAGCCAATTATTTTCTGGTTGCCAATATCAATCTCGTCTATTCTTGCCATGTTTGAATCTCCTTGTGTGTGATCACAATTCCGTAAGTAAAATGTCAACTTCTAGCCGCACTTCTCAAATGCCCCATTAACATCAGAGTCTAAAACCACAGGATTGTTCGCTGTGATAAAGACCGTTGTCTTGCCAAGTTTCAGAAGTCGTTTTGATTAAAACAAAATTTCTATGTTGGAAATGGCGAACTCGCTGGAACTCTCGGCAATAAAAGTAATAATTTCTTCATTGCCTTTTCTCGCGTAACTTTCAACACTAATTCCAATAAAATCAACCAGACTGCGGGAAACAAATTTGCCGTTGGCGGTATATGTGTCAAAGGTTAAGGTCGCCTCAGGAAATCCTAAATTTTGATAACCGTTTTCCGTCCGTCGCAGATGAGCCATCATCGCCAGGCGTGATGAATGTTTGTCCGGTTTTCGGGTGATTTGGAGAGTTACAACTTTAACCGAGCCGATTGTTTTCTTAGAAGCAACAGACTCTCTAACCTGAATTTTTAAGTTTCCTGTTCCTGTTCCCAACCAATCTTT
>JBDTZD010000356.1:0-5529 GCA_040005335.1 Pyrinomonadaceae bacterium
CCTTCGTAGCTGAAACTTTGCATTTCGTAAGCCGGTTTTAGTTTGTACATAATGGGCATCGCTACGCGCCAAGCCATCCATTGACGCGGGAAATCGCTTAAATCCTCGCGTCGCCGTAAAAATGCTTCGACAACTTCGATTTCCCTTTCGCTCAAGCTCGACAAATCTGCGGTAAATTGAGCCGGTTGCTGCCAGCGGCGATAAGCGGCATCGCTCGTTGCGGCTGAGGTGAAAACCTGCTCAAACGTCGGGGCGTCCGCCTCGCGCTCGCGGATAACAACTGTTCCGGCAAAAAAATCGCCGACGCGCTGGTCACGCGGGCTGATAAAGACGCAAATCAATCCGACCGAGTAAAACGGAAACGACGGCAGCATGTCGAAAATCCGCAGCAGGTTTCGCGTCGCAGCTTCCCAGAATGTAATAGGTCTGCCGTCTTCGCGAATGACGCGCAGTTTTAAGAGCCGCTTGCCTGGAGTTTGCCCGTTCCAAGTCCATTCAAAAAAAGCGAAATATCCGGCGACGCTCAAAAAAATCACTAAAATCATTACCGCGTAAATCCAGCGCGGAGCGTCCGTGAAAATACCGCCGACAGTGGAAAATCCGGCAATCGCCGCAAATGCCCAGGCCAAAATCGCAATCAGAATTATTTGTAAAAAATGATCTACCGCGCACGCCAAAAAGCGATTCCCAATCGAAGCCAGCGCGAAATGCAGCGGGACTCGTTCGGGTGTTTCGATAATCAATGTTTCTTCGGATTCTAAAAACGTCATCAGCAAAATCCCAAAGTAATATTTGGTCTCAAGACATCCAAATCTTTTCTTATTCAAGCCAGCTCATTCGCCCTGCTGGCTCGCGCGTCCAGCCATATTGGTCAGTTACAGGAACGCTGTAACCATCGGATAAACGAACTACGACAATACGGTAACTGCCGTTGTTTATCGAATTCGGGTCAATTTGCTGAATAGCGATGTATTTTCCGTCAGGCGACCAGACCGGAGTGATTTCGCTCAATCCGGAACTGGTTAACTGCTTAAAGTTAGTGCCGTCCAGATTCATTGTCCAGACACGTCCATTAGCGGAAAAAGCAACAGTCTTTCCGTCAGGACTCACCGCCAGATAATTTGTATGTTCCATCTGAGGCGAGTTTTTAATCGGCTGTAGTTTTTTTACTTGAAGATCGCTAATGTAAAGTCCCGGATTTACGAACTGAGCGACGATAAGGCGATTGTCCGGCGTCCAAGCCGCTCCCTGCTTTTTGTAAAAAGCGGCAATCTCTTTTCCCTGACGGTTGATGACGACGACGCAAGCCATTGAGATTCCGGCTAATGTATAGCCGCCTGCGGTAATCGGTTCGGAGCGTTCAACCTGGACGGCAATAAAATCCCCGTTTGGAGAAAGAGCGACTTCACTCGGCGCGTCGCTTCCGTAGCTTTTGGCAGACCTAGCTGGCGAAGGTAAGGAAACAATTTCTTTGCCGCTAGCATCGGCTATAACAACTTGCACGGCTTGATTAAGATAGGCATATTCTCCTTTTTGATTGCGCGAAACGCCGTAGCCGTCAAAAACTTCAGTGGTTTTTCCGGTTGCCAAATTGAGATTAATAATTTTTTTAGAAAAAATGACCTCTCGATACGACAAAGTGCCGCTTAAGGGTAAATTTTTTCCAGCTGTTTTTGGCGCGCCGAGCGCTATTTGAATTGGTTCGTAGCTAAAAACTACTTGCCAGGTTTGTGGATTATTTGACGGCGCGCCAAATTTTTGGATATGAACAATATAATGTTCGCCGCTCGCGTTGCCGCGCACGATCAAGAATCGCCCCGGCTTGATTTGAAATGCGTCTTCAGTCCAGGAATTAACATCACCAACAGTCAAATCTGAAGGATTTGGGCGAGTTTCAAAAGAAGCCGTGCGGGCGGCGGAGAGCAATGGATAGTTTTCCGTCGTGCGAAGAGTTGACTGATACTCCATCTGCTGGGTCATCACATTGTAACGTGATCCGTAACCTGACTGCGGAGGTAAATACTTTAAGCTCATGTCAGATTCGGCGACGGATTTAGTAACTTTTCCCGACGCAAAATTGATGCCTTCGCCAATTTTTAAAATTGCAGTTTTGGCGTTTGACGATGTTGTTGACACGGTTTCCGCAATAACGGGCTTGACAGTTGGGGTTTTTCTAACTGTCGGGCGGCGTTGCGCCATAACAATGCATGGCAAACTCAGAATTAAACCTGCGACCAGAGCAAGTAATTGCCTGCAAATTAAACTTTGGTAATGCGACATGGCTTTTCTCCTACTTTTTTACGGCGCAAACGGTTTGCCATAAAGTTCTTGGTAAATCCAACCCAAGACACGCAGTTCCGCCGTGCATAAAATCTCAAACCAGCGCGCCGATAAATACATTCGTTTTTCCCCATTGGTCGGCAATAGGTTGGCTTCTTCAATCGGAGTAGAGTTTGCTTCAAGTGAGAATTTGTAATCTCCAGCTATTTGCCCGGCAAGCTCTTTTGACTCCTGCATCGCGGTTAAAATCTCACTCATCCATTGCTTTAAAGACGGTTCGCTGTCGTTTTCCGCAATTGCCTGAAAGATACCGATGGCAAAACGGTCTTCGGCGCGCGGAAACGGAGCCATTTCTGCGCCGTTTGAATTGGCGTCCTGTTGTCGCCATTGATAAATCGCGTCAACCGACGGATGACGCATTGCCGCAACGCGTTCGTCGTAACTCAAAAACCATTCGACTGTGCTAGCGAGCGATTCGATATTGATTTCGCCGCTCTGATTTTTTTGTAACGGCGGCGGAGAATTTTCCATAGTCCAAAGTTTAAAGTCCAAAGCCCAAAGTCCGCAAGGCAAAACTCTACTTTGGACATTGGACTTTAAACTTTGGACTTATGCTTTTGGGTGCGCGCGTTCGTAAACTTCGAGAATTTTCTCCATCGAAACGTGCGTGTAAATCTGCGTTGTTGAAAGTCGGGCGTGTCCCAATAATTCTTGAATATCGCGTAAATCCGCACCCGAATCGAGCAGGTGCGTGGCAAACGAATGTCTCAAAGAATGCGGCGAAATGTCGGAATGCATGTCGGCGCAAAGTTTGATGTATTTATCAACCATTCGCCCCACTGAGCGCGTCGTAATTCGCGTTCCTTGATAGTTAAGGAAAACGGCTTGGTCTTCGCGAACGTCGGGCGGCGAATTGTCGAGGAAATTTTGCCGAATCATCAAATAACCGTACAGAGCCTGGACAGCCAAATCGTTAAACGGCACTATACGCTGTTTACGGCGTTTGCCCATCACGCGAACGAGCTTGTTTTGAAAATCAACGTCCTTGAGATTAAGTTTAGTGAGTTCGGAAACGCGAATTCCGGTCGCATACAAAAACTCTAAAATTGCGCGGTCGCGCCTTCCCAAATCCGTTTCAAGATCGGGCGTTTCGATAAACCGAATCGCGTCTTCGATTGAAAGATGAGTTGGCAACTTGCGTTCGATGCGCGGCGTGGAAACGAGTTTTGCAGGATTGGTTTCGAGTGCTCCTTCGCGCACGAGAAACTGAAAAAATGTTCGCAAACTTGCTAGTTTTCGAGCGACGGAAGTTTTCTTTTTATTCAAACCGTGCAATTCCGCTAACCATTCTCGAATGGTCAGATGGTCAATGTCGTGAATTGAAACTTCGCGGCTCCGACGTCCATCCTCGCCAACCGGCGCCAGAAAATCGTAAAACTGTCCTAAATCGCTCGAATAATTGCGAAGCGTGTGCTCGCTAACATTGCGTTCGTAACGCAGGTGATCAAGAAATTGTTTGAGTTGTTCTTCCATGAGTCAATTGTTAATTGTTAATCAGTTTTAGACGCCGACGCAAATTACAATTAACAATTAACAATTCACGATTTTGGAACGTAGTAACCTTTCCGAGTGCGAACTGTTAAATTTTTGTTGGATTTGACTTGTAAATCTATTTGCTTGAAACTGCCGTCGCGTCGTGTGTCGGCCGGATAATAACTTAAAACATACTGTTGTGCGAGATCAGCGGCAATATTGGCAAAAGCCACATCCAATTCTTTTTCATCCAATGGCGAGTAAACCGCTCCGCCGGTTTGCGCGGTGAGTTCCTGCATTCGGCGTTCGGCAGTTAAATCTTGAGTATTGGCATTGCTGCCGCGTCGCCCGGTGCGCTGAAGGCTCTCGAAATCTGTCGTTTTAACAACGTAAATCTGGCAATCAGCAAGCTGCGCTTTTCTAATAGTCGCTGCCAAAGTTAGATTAACATCGCTCAGAGTATCCACTCCGTCTGAAACAATCACAATCACGTGTCGCCCGTCATTAAAATCGCGCAGGTAATTTGCCGCTTGGACAACTCCGTCAAGCAGAGCGGTCGCCCCCGCCGGAGGCGGAAACGCTTCGATAGCAGCAATTAAAAGCCGCGTATTGCTGGTCAACGGTTGCGCAAGCTGAGAAACGCTTGAAATGCTGTAGAGCGCCGCTCGGTCGCGGTCGGGACGCAAAACTTTTTTTAAAAATTTGATCGCCGCTTTTATTTCAAATTCACGGGCAATATTAACGCTTGAGGAATTATCAAACAAAAGTGCCAGACGAACCGGCGTGTCGGAGCGAGATATTTCTGATATTTCCTGCGCTTTGCCATCAACCATGAGCGCAAAATCTTCGAGTTTGAGATTTGTTACGGCGTTGCCGCTGGCGTCTGTCACCGAAGCCGGAATCGGTACGAGCGAGGATTCAACTTTGATTACTTCATCGTTATCATCAACATTATCAGCATTGTTTTCAGGCGGAGTTGGTGTCGGCACCGGATTGGCTTTTACCAAAATCTGGCTGGGCGGCAACTGCGCAGAGGGTTTTGGGCGCGATGCTCGGGGCGGCGGCGAATCGTCGGGCTGTTTATTGCGTCCCGATTGTGCCAAATCGCTGACCGCTAAACTCAGACAAAAGATGACCAAAAGAAAAAACCGCATTTTGATTACGAATTTTATCGCCATTCGTATTATCCACCGTTAGTTGGTGAGTTTATCACCGGAGTTTGAATGCCGAAAATTGTTTTGACTGAATCGCGGAGCAGAACAATAATTGTAAAAACACCCAAAACCGTTCCAAACGGCATAAAAACGCAAACTATGCCGGCGACGATAAGACAATAAGTGTAGCTCTGATGTTTTGAAAGTTTTCGCCCGGCAATAATTGTCAGGATTGCCAGCGTCCATCCAATTAAAATAATGATTGCCGGAATAATCACAAAAAATGCCCCCATTACTTTTAAAACCGCAGCATCTCCCGGCTTTTGAGGATTTTCCGGTAAGGGTGCAAATAAAAAGAACAATCCCATTGTCAGGTGAATTAGCGGGAAACAAGCGAAAAAAGCAATAATGCCCCCCACGACATAGTGAAAAATTGAAAGCAGCCGCAAATGTTCTAAATCTTTATTCATTGTTTTCTTGGTTTACCCATTTGGCACGACATTAAAGCCAAAATTTTCAATTTCGCCTGAGTCCATTTCAAAATCCGATTTCGTTTAACCAA
>JBDTZD010000163.1:0-5525 GCA_040005335.1 Pyrinomonadaceae bacterium
TGAGCTTTAATAACCTGCTGTTTTCCGCGCATGTCCATTCCCGCAACGCGTCCGCGACGCGAGTTGAGATCGCCCATGACGTCGCCCGAATCTTCCAAAGGAATCGAGACCTCGACATCCATGACAGGTTCGAGCAGCACGGGCTGCGTTTTTTCCATCGCAGCTTTGTATGCTTTTCTGCCCGCAGCGCGGAAACTATGTTCGTCCGAGTCAACCGTGTGATAACTGCCGTCAACGAGCGTGACTTTGAAATCAACGAGCGGATATCCGGCAATCGCGCCGCCTGCCGCTGCCTCAATAATTCCTTTTTCAATGGCCGGCCGGAAATTTCCCGGAATCGCTCCGCCAAAAATTTTATCTTCAAAAACAAATCCGTCGCCGCGCGCGAGCGGTTCAAAAACGCATTTGCAGTCGCCGAACTGTCCGCGTCCGCCCGATTGTTTTTTATGCCGCCCTTGAACTTCGGCGCGGGCAGAAATCGTTTCTTTGTACGGCACTTTTGGCGGATGCAGAGTGACCTCGACGTGATAACGATTCTTTAATTTTTCGACCACCGTTTCGATGTGAAGTTGTCCGGTTCCAGACAAAACAAATTCTTTGGTTTGCGCGTCGCGGTCAAAATGTAGTCCAGGGTCTTCTTCGAGAATTTTGTGGAGAGCCGTGCTGATTTTTTCTTCGTCGGCGCGCGATTTTGGTTCAATCGCAAATGAAATGGCGGCTTCCGGATAATTAACCGCCGGGTAAACGATGGGAGCGTCTTTTGAACAAAGCGTATCGTTCGTTTGAGTTTCGCGCAGTTTAACCACTGCGATAATATCGCCCGTATGCGCTTCTGGAATTTTGTCCATCGTCTTGCCCTGCAAAACATGGAGCGAGCCGAGACGTTCGGCAGCATTTCGATTGGCGTTAAAAACGGTCGCGTCCCCGTAAACTTTTCCCGAAACGATCTTCATCACGTTGATGCGTCCGGCGAACGGGTCGGCGATGGTGCGAAAAACGAAAGCGGAAAATGGCTCGTCGTCAGCGTATTTTCGCATCACGATTTCGCTCGTCTCATCTGCCTCAACATGCCCCTTTTCCGCTTCGTGAAACGCTGGATTGGGCAAATATTCGATGATTGCATCCAAAATATTTTGCAAACCGACAAGGGTTAGACTCGAGGCGGCGAAAACCGGACAGAGCTTACTATTGGCAATCGCTTTACCTAAGTTGGGAATCACATCCGAATCTTCGAGCGTCCCGTTTTCAAAGTATTTTTCCATAAGCGCGTCGTCCGATTCGGCGACGAGCTCGATCAGTCGTTCGCGCGTCGCGTCAACGACATCGCGTCCTGCAGCAGGAATAGGAATTTCTTTCGCTTTACCGTTTTCGTCAAACTCATAAGCTTTTAAATGCACCACGTCAACCACGCCGCGAAACCCAGCTTCTTTGCCGATTGGCAAGGTGAAAGGCACAATAGAACGCGCAAAAGTTCCGGTTGCCGTGTCGAGCGCGTGACCAAAATCAGCGCGTTCTTTGTCGAGTTTGTTAATAATCATTATGCGCGGCAGTAAAAACTCGTTGGCATAGCCCCAGGTTTTCTCAGTTTGCACTTCAATTCCGTTAACGCCGTCCACCACCACGACCGCGCAATCAGCGACGCGCAGGGCGGGGCGCGCATGGGAAACAAAAGCGGCGTAACCGGGCGTATCTATCAAATTGATTTTGGTGTCTCGGTATTCGAGGTTGGCAAGATTTGAATTGAGCGTAACTTTGCGATTAATTGAATCTTCGTCATAATCGGTGATGGTTGTTCCCTCGTCAACCTTGCCCCATCGCGGCGATGCTCCGGCAATATGAAGCAACGAGCTGACAAATTGCGTTTTACCTGCGTCGCCATGTCCGATGACAGCCAGATTGCGTAAGTTTTCTGTGTTGTACGCTTTCATAGACGGCAAAATCTCCTTTTGAATAGAAAATGTGAAGTTTGCTGAAGTTCGCAGAGAGCAGCGAGTTTCCCGAGCGATTTAAAATGTTTGCTATAAATTCGCGCGTTGTGTTGACTTCAGGTAAATCGGCAGTTTATGCGAGACGCGCCTCTGTTGCAAGAGTAGAATTAACAAATTGTTAATGGTGAATGGTAAATGGTAAAAAGTATCAATAAAAATTTGATTTCGCCGCTGGTAATAAGTTTTTCGATGTTTCAACATTTACCATTCACCATTAACAATTTACCATCTAAAACTGATGATTGAAGAAACACAGGCGCCATCCACGCCGGATCCGAAACTGACCGTGGTTGATAAGCTGCGGATGCTGCTCGACATTACCAAGAAAATCAGCCGCTCGCTCGATCTCAACGAAGTTTTGGAGCAAGTGATGGATACGCTCGGTTCACTCGTTCCTTACGACGCGGCGGGAATTTATCTGCTTGATGAGGATCGAACCGACTCGCCATATTTTCATACCGAAATGCTCCGCGGTTATGAGCTGGAGGATTTAGTTGACCCACATTTGAAAGTCGGCGAAGGTATTATCGGGCAAGTTGCCGCGACCGGCAAACCCATAGTCGAAAATGATGTCTCGAAAAATCCAAGTTACTATCTCGGACGACATCGAACAAATTCGGAAATGGTGGCGCCGATTATCTCAAACGAGGAAGTTATCGGCGTTCTCAATCTCGAAAAAGATCAGCTAAATGCCTACAATGAAGACGATTTGCAAATTATTTTGCTGCTCGCCTCGCAGATCGCGACGATTGTCGAAAAAGTCAAGCTACACGTTCATTTAATTGAGAAAAAACGCTTGCAGGGACAACTCGAAGTTGCGCGCCAAGTGCAGCTTGAACTACTGCCTGAAAGAGATCCGCACATAACCGGCTTTGACATTGCCGCTTATAATTTTTCGACCGAAGAAGTTTCCGGCGATTATTATGACTGGGTACGAATCTTTGAAGACCAGCTTGGCATCGTGATCGCCGACGCTTCGGGCAAAGGAATCCCGGCGGCGCTCCTGATGGCATTTTTGCGGGCGACTTTAAGAGCGGCTGCCCATGTCGGCTATGCTCCGCATATTTCCCTGACTAAAGCGAACTATCTGCTATGGGAATCAATTGACAGCAATCAATTTGTGACCGCCATTTATGGCACGCTCGACGCGACTCACAAAACCTTTGCTTTCGCTAACGCCGGTCATAACCCGCCACTGCTGCTCAAAGAAACGGATGAAGCAGTGTTTATCGAACGGGGCGGGTTACCGCTCGGGATGTTTCGCGAAACCAGGTTTTACGAGCATTTTCTGCAGCTCGAATCCGGACAGATTCTGGTTCTCTATACCGACGGGATTACCGAAGCTGCCAATGAAATGGGCGAAGAATTTGAAAAAGAAAGACTGGTCGAATGCGTCAGGATGGGCAAAGAATTATCGGCGCGAGAGCTGATTGATCTGATTCACCAGGAAGTTTTGACTTTTACCGGCGAGAAAGGCTTGGACGACGACGGAACGCTTTTTATTATTAAAGCAATGTGAGTTAACGGTTAGCGGCCGATGGTCAGTAGTCAGAGAAAAGCAGTAAGAAAAATGATTCTTACTGCTTTTTTTGCTTTAAATTAGCTAATTACCGACCACGGTGTTCATTGTTCACTCTTAAGACTATCAATGCTATCACCGTTTGGCACCAGTGGGGCGCGATATTTGCCGTAATCCATTGTTTCATTACCCGAGGAAAAAGCGTAAACATTAAACCCATATGCATCGAGAAAATCTGCTAGATCGTTTGAGTCATGAAGGAAAATGGCTTCGTTAAAACCACACTCGGCGCGGATTTCCAACATTCGTTCAACCACCTCAAGCGGCGCGAAACATTCAATCGGGTCTCTAAAAGTAGCCATTATTAAACCCCTTTCATTTATAAATAAAAGCCTTCTTAAATCCAAACTTAGGATGATGACGTGCAAGGCGGCGTTGTTTGCTAAATTTGACAGGCGCTCGGGGCGGCATCGGAAAGCGCACCGCATTGCATCAAAAAAGCTGACAAGTACAAAAATTTAGAGTAATATTTGATTACCTTGTCTCACAGAATCGGTTTCATCGAGGAGTTTTGGGTTATGAAATTTAGAATTAGTAAAAATTGGAGTTCGGTGCTTGGCGGTGCTTTGTTATTAGCAACTTTTGTACTGCCTGCTGTTGCGCAGCGCGAACAAAAACGCGATAAAGTTTCGCCCGAGCAAGAACAACTGTACGTCATTTCGGCAAAGGCTGGAGGCATCAATCATGTAACCGGACCGGTACGAGTGACACGCGACGCAACACAGCAAACGCAAATTTTAGCGAAGGGTGACGAGCTAGGTGACAAAGATCGAGTCAGCGTTGGCGAAAACGGCAGAATCGAAATCCTGCTCAATCCGGGTTCGTTCTTGCGGTTAGCGGAAAATACTGACTTAGAGCTAACTGATACTTCGCTCGAATCTTTGAAATTAAAACTTGCTAGCGGCAGCGCGTTGTTTGAAGCAACGGCAGTCGGCGGCGAAGACGGCGCAGATATTTCGATTGCGACGCCGCAAGCCAATATTCAGCTCGAAAAATCGGGCATTTATCGCATTAACACCGACATTAACGCGACTGAAATTTATGTCTGGAAAGGCGCGGCGCGAGTTGGCAACCAGATTATTAAAAGCAATCGCAAAATTGTTGTCGGGAAAAACGGCGTGATGAGTGAAATCGCCAAATTCGACAAAGACGACAGCCGCGACGCACTAGACTTGTGGAGTAAAGATCGCGCCAAAGAATTGGCGAAAACTAATAATCGCCTACAAAACCGCGAACTTGCTCGCGCTTTTAGCAATTCTTCTTTGTTTGGTTTTTCGGGGCGCTCGTCGTTTGGAGCCGGATACTGGGTTTTTGACCGTTTTACGCGCGGTTACTGTTTTGTGCCTTATGGCTTTGGTTATTGGGATTCGCCTTATGGCTTCGGATACGGAAACGGTATTTTCTATGATCGCCGTCCAATAATTATCATTAGACAGCCGACGGGTTATGGTGACCCAAGTGAGTCTAAAAGTGGTCGCATTACCCCAACTGTGGTTGCCCCTCCGCCGGCAAAAGTTAGAATCCGCAACTAGAAGAAGTTTCGGTTTGAGCGGCACAATTCAATTTTTATCAAGGTGAATACAAAAACAATGTATTCACCTTTTTTATTGCAATGAGAGCAAGCGCAAAATCATTGAAGTGGTCGGCTCATCTGGAGGTGCTAGAGTCTTTGGCAAAAACGGTTCTGCAACCAGCAATAACGAGGTAATTCCATTGAAAATAGTGTGGATTACTACGCACGGCAGCAAACTCCCGGTTTTGGCGCGAACCAAAGTTAAAGTTAAACTAAGAATTGTGATGACGATAATCGTGCCATAATTTGGTAGATATTGTGGTACGTGAATCAGCGCGAAAACCAGCGTCACCAGAAAGATGGAAAGCGGCTCGCTCAGTTTGACCCGAAAAGCCGGATACAAGACTCCGCGATAAACAACCTCTTCGACGAGCGGCGCTGTAAA
>JBDTZD010000105.1:0-5521 GCA_040005335.1 Pyrinomonadaceae bacterium
CTCAATTACGACGGCACGCCGATAACCGCCGATAATATTTTGAAACAAATCAAAGCTAATTTGTAAGGCTAAAATTTTAGTTTATCCACAGATGAACACAGATGGACACAGATAAATCCGAAATTTTGAAATCATTTCTTGATGAGAAGCTCGATAAAATTAACCAAATTACCGAAAAGATAATTGGTTGTTCTTACACTGCAAGTAATACTTTGGGTTGTGGGTTTTTGGAAAAGGTCTATGAAAATGCTTTAGCCCACGAATTGAGAAAGACTGGTTTGAAGGTTTCACAACAATACGAAATTGAGGTTTATTACGACGGTGTAGTGGTTGGAAAATATATTGCAGATTTGTTTGTCGAAGATTCTGTAATTGTTGAAGTTAAGGCTAATAGCGGCTTAGATGATTCACAAAAAGCGCAATGTTTGAATTATTTAAAAGCAACAAAGTTAAGGATCGGGCTGCTGATAAATTTTGGCAAACCAAGAATTGAAATCAAACGAGTTGCATTATAAAAAAAAGGAATTATCCGCAGATGAGCACAGATAAACACGGATAATTTTTTGTCATTTAATTTTGAAGAATTAATTTGTTTATAAGCTATTTAAATTTTATCAGTAAAAATCTGTGTCCATCTGTGTTTATCTGTGGACAATTTTTCTTAAAACTTTATGTCATACGTTCGCTCCAAATTTCGTCATCCAATGTTACCCAAAAATGATTTGGGTTATACGGTTGATTATTACGAAGGCTCGCTTTCAACGCTTTGCGCCGGTTGCGGACACGATTCGATAAGTGCCGCCATTGCACAGGCTTGTTTTGAATTGAATATCGAACCGCACAAAGTAGCTAAACTTTCAGGCATCGGCTGTTCTTCAAAAACACCCGCCTATTTTTTGAACAATTCGCACGGATTTAATTCAGTCCACGGTCGGATGCCTTCGGTTGCGACCGGAGCTAATCTAGCAAACCGCGACTTGATTTATCTTGGTGTATCGGGCGACGGCGACACGGCTTCGATTGGGATGGGACAATTTGTTCATGTCATCCGGCGCAATCTCAATATGGTTTATATCGTGATGAACAACGGTTGCTACGGACTCACCAAAGGACAAGATTCTGCGACCGCCGACAACGGTTCAAAAAATAAATCAGGCTCGGTTAATTTGTTTGGGGCAATTGATTTGGCAAGTTTAGCAATTGAACTGGGGGCAACCTTTGTCGCCCAAAGTTTCTCCGGCGATAAAGAGCAGCTTATCCCGCTCATCAAAGCCGGGATGAGTCATCCGGGGTTTGCTTTTATTAACATTATTTCTCCCTGCGTTACTTTTAACAATAATGCCGGCTCGACCAAATCCTACGATTACGTGCGCGAACATATCGAAGCGACTGCAACATTTGATTTTGTTCCAATAATGAAAGAGATTAAAGCAGATTATCAGGAAGGAAGTGTTGAGAGTCTGAAATTGCACGATGGTTCCGTCATTCGACTACACAAACTTGCCAAAGATTGGAATCCGCTGGATAGAGTTTCGGCAATAAATGCTGTTCAGAATGCAAAAGCTAAAAACGAAATCCTCACGGGATTGTTGTATTTGAACCCCGATTGTCAAGACCTTCACCAGATTCTCCACACAAGCAATAAACCTCTGAATACGCTAACTAAATCAGAACTCTGCCCCGGTTCAAAGGTTCTCAAGGAAATCAACGCTAGTTTTCGATAGATAATTAAAAAAGTTGATAATTTATACCGGAGTGTTGCTTTTTGTTAAGCAACGTTCTTTTTTGTTCTTAAGCAATCAAGATAGGCAGAAATTCTGCATTACAAGCCCGAAAAGCAGGATCAATTTATTGCGCTGCTGCATTAAACAAATTCCACTTTTGGAAATGGTAAAGTATTGCGGCTTTATTTATAAAGTAACTTTATTTTCATTTACTAAATGGCACCAGTAGCTCCTAAGAATGCTGGATGGAAAAGTGTTTTTGATGCTTGCAAATTGCAGCAAACAAAAATAAACAGAGGAAAAATGAATAGAGAACAAACTTTTTGCAAAAGTAGAAATTGTCCTTTGACCGAAGAAATACGTTTATTTGCAAATGATGAGTTAGAAACCGACGAAGCAAGAACGGTCGTCAAACATCTAGAGGAATGCGAATTCTGTTCTGCTGAAGTTCAATTTCTCGCTAATTTTCCGGAGCGAGGAGAAACGCTCCCGGTGCCCGAACTGCCGTTTCAGCTTCGCCAATTAGCTGACATTATGCTCGCCGAAAAAACTCACGAGCAACTGTTTTTGCGCCGTTTGTTTGCAAAGAAAGAATTCTCTCCTTCGCGTAAAGCGAGTTTGTTAACATAAAAAAAGGGCGAACTGTAGTTCGCCCTTTTTGTTTAGCTTCGTCCATTAATATCAATTGTCGTTTTTTACTCTTCCGTACCGCCGTACAGCTCGTCGAGTATTTCCCTGTAGTTTTCGTCAATCACGCCGCGTTTGATTTTCAGGGTCGGGGTCATCTCGCCTTTATCAATCGAGAATTCGCGCGTCAGCAAAGCAACTTTTTTGACGCGCTCGTAATCGGCGCGCTCCGAGGTTAGCTCTGAAACTTCGCGTTGCACTAATTTAATAACTTTCTGGTCTTGGCAAAGCTCTTCGCGGCTGCGTTTCGTCTCAATCCCCTTCTCCGACAAAAACGCTTTGAGCGATTCAAATTCCGGCACAATCAGAGCGATGGGCTGCTTTCTCCCTGCACCGACAACGATTGCCTGTGAAACGAAAGCAGCTTGTTTAATCAAACTCTCAAGCTGTTGCGGAGCAATATATTTGCCGTTTGAGAGCTTAAATAAATCTTTTTTACGATCGGTAATGTAAATATGCCCGTCTTCGGCGATGCGTCCGACATCACCGGTTTTGTACCAGCCGTCATTGGATAAAACTTCCGTCGTTAAATCGGGTTTGTTGTAATAACCACGCATCACGTTTTTGCCGCGCACTAAAATTTCGCCGTCTTCCTCCGCTATTTTCACCTCAATATCTTTCAGCGGCATGCCGATTGAGCCGACGCGGTGATTATCAGGGCGATTTGCCGAAACAACGCAGGCTTCTGTCATTCCATAGCCTTGCAGAATAGGAATGCCAGCAGCCCAAAAAGCGTTGGTTAATTTTGCTGAAAGCGGCGCCCCGCCTGAAACAAAGAAACGCAAATTGCCGCCGACCCCTTCACGCCACTTCGAAAATACGAGACGGCTGGCAATCGTGTGCTGTAAGGCGAGAAGCGGCGCGAGACCGCCACCTTTATTTTGCGCTTCGGCATATTTCTGCCCGTTTTCCAAAGCCCATGCAAAAAGTTTGGTTTTCCAGCCGCCGGCTGACATTCCTTTTTTGACAATTTTGTGATAAACCTGCTCGAAGAGACGCGGAACAGCAGTCATAATCGTCGGTTTGACTTCCTTCAAATGTTGCGCCAGATGGTCAAAACTTGCCGAATAATAAATTGAAACGCCGTTGCAGCAAAGGGCGTAAAAACAGGCGCGTTCAAAAATATGCGAAAGCGGTAAAACCGAGAGGGAACGGTCGGTAGCGAAAATCGGCAAAACGGCGGTAATGGCGCGAATGTTGGAGGCAAAATTTTCGTGCGTCAGCATCACGCCCTTAGGCTCGCCTGTGGTGCCGGAAGTGTAAATAATCGTCGCTAAATCATCCGTGCGAACTTCCGCTAAAAAACGATCAAATGCTTCTGAATCAATGCGACCAGCTTCGACGCCTTTTTTCTCAAGCGCTTCAAGCGGCATTGTCCGCTGCATCTCTTCAGGAATTGCGTCCGAGTCAAAGAAAATTAGTTTTTCGAGTGATTCTACGCCTTCGATTCCCGGAGCGGCGTGTTGAAAAGTCTTCTTGCCTGACACGAAAAGTATTTTCGCTCCAGAATCTTCAAGAATATAACGAACTTGATCGGGGGCTTGAGTAGTGTAAATCGGAACATTGACCGCGCGAAGCGAGAGAATCGCTAGATCCGTGATTGACCATTCGGGACGATTCTCGGAAATAATTGCCACTCTGTCGCCGGCTCTGATCCCAATTTCGTAAAGCCCAAGGGCGACATATTTAACCCGCTCGACAAATTGTTCCGCCGCTATGCTGATCCACGAATCCTGGTTTTTATAATTCAGCGTGTCCGCTTTGTTAAATTGTTGCAACGCCCCGAACATTAAATGCGGAATCGTCTGCGGTAAATTGCCAAAACCTACAATCTGTTCTGCTGTCATAAAAATTATGCCGCAACGTTAGAAAACTCCGGGCGGCATTTCAATTTTTCGTATGATTTTCAAACGTCACAAACGCATGATTATAAACAAAAACTACGGAAATATAAAAGGTGAAATAACGTCTAGTGAAAGAGAACCAAGATTATTTGTCTTTTTAATAGAGGATTGTTGAAAGCGCAATTAAATTTGATTGTTTATTTAAACTGTCAGAGATTTTATTCGCACCATATTGATACAAAAAGGGAAGCCTTTTGAGAGGCTTCCCTTTTCATTAACTTTAGAGCTCTAATCAATTAAATTCGGTCTCTATCAGAAGGGTTTACTTCTTCTGCAACTTCATGACCACCGACAGCCCCGGCAACTCCGCCGACAACTCCGCCGATTGCTGTTCCAACACCCGGAACCACCGAACCGATTGCGGCTCCGGTTGCCGCTCCGCCTAATGCTCCAGCAGTTGTTCCAACCGCATGAACTTTTTGCCCGTGGGTCCCAAATTCGTTTTGGAAGTAGGTTGCGTCTTCGGATGTGCGTGGATGGACACCCATGAAAATACCGCCGTTTTTGATTCCTGATTCATATTCCGCAGCATGTTCTTCCGGGATTCCCGAGCCAACAAGCGCGCCAATTAAACCACCAGTTAAACCACCAGCACCCGCACCGACCAAAGCCGCTGCCAATGGGCCTGCTACAATTAATCCTAAACCGGGAAGAGCGATGCTCGTACCGATCGCGGCAATAGCCGCTAAAACTGCTCCAACCGTTCCGCCGATTGCTGATCCCGTGCCTGCTCCTTCGAGAGCTTTGCTACCTAATCCTGTATCTGCAGTGCCGTCTGCAAAATGACGCTGACGTGTTTCGTCAGACATAATTAAGTTAACATCGTCTTTGCTGTAACCACGGCTTTCCAGTGATGAATAAGCTCGTTCAGCGCTTGCTCTGTCGTTAAAAAGTCCGGTCACAAGTGGTGACTGTCCTGTTGTTTGGTTCATATTCTGATTCTCCTCTGTAAATTATTTGAGAGCAAACATCCGATTTAAAAAATTTGGCGTTCTGCTCAGGTTGATCGAAAATCTGTGTACGATTTTCGTATATCTAAAACGTTGTCAGTCATGGCAGTGCAAAGTATGTGCCATTAGAAAAAGTTTTTGTCAGCTTACTAAAATGCTATTTGCCGGTGACACTCTAAACATCGAGATTTATCAAAAACATGATTCAGGATTTCATGATAATCACGACATTTGATCTCAGTCTTGCGCTCGCTTC
>JBDTZD010000336.1:0-5497 GCA_040005335.1 Pyrinomonadaceae bacterium
TTTACATTCCGCCGTAATTTTGCCCGCCATAATTCGGTCTGCCGTAGTCTCCGCCAAAAGAATCCGGCGTCGGCGGCATTTGTTGGCCGACCTGAGGAGTTCTGCCAAAAACGCTCAAATAGGCGGCGAAAATCGTGGCGGACAAAATCGGCAACACAAAGAGAATGCCGATTCCGCACAGCAACGCGCCGCCTAGGGCAATGAAAAATTGGATGATAAACAAACCAATAAGACTGAAAAAATTGCTTATTCCAGCTTTGGCGCTCTCCTTGAGCGCCCCGATTGCCGATAGTTTGCGTTCTGCGATAAGCGGATAAGTGAAAAACGTGCAAACGCCAATAACAGAAAAAATGACAATGTAAATCAGCGCCATCACTACGACAACTCCGATAATCGGGGCCAAAACGCTCGGATCGAATTTACCGTTTCGGGTTGTTAATAGTCCGGCTCCAAATGCCGAAACGCCTAAGGCGACTCCAATCAGTATAAACACAACGTTAATCACAAAATGTATCAGCGTAATAATCAGCGAAAAAATCAAACACTGCTGAAAATACTTAAAACCTTCAAATAAATCGCTGAATTGAGGAATTCCGCCGTTCGCTTTGCGAGACAACGCGGTGTAAATGCCGCAAGTCAGTAGCCCGGAGAGAGTGGCGGTAATAAGACCGGTAAAAATACTAAGAACCTGCGAGATAAGTTGTGGAGCGACTGACGCAGAAACCTTCCCAATATCATTCGCATTTTGCGTTGCCACTCCCAGTCCGACTGAAATAAGGCTTGAAATTGCTCCGAACACAAAGCTAAGCACAAAAAAAACAGCAAGAACTATCAAAGCTGAAACAAGAGTCATAGCGAAAAACAGCCAATAATCGCTTTTGATCAGTCCCCAGCCTTCTTCGACATTGCCGATAGGTCGAATCCCACCCGATTGAAAATCCATTTTATTTCTCCACTTTTAAAATTTAAATTTGTGACTGCGCCAAAGTCTGCGGTGCGCGAATTTAAGTTTGCGACGATTCCGCCGCCAAATCTCTCACAATTTGCCACAAAAAGCAAAAATTACTGTATCTGCGCTCGTTTGAATATTTTTTGCCGTTCATAAAATAGCTAAAGTTTTATTCATCAAACGCGAAACTTTAATTCATAAATTGAGAACATTTTAAAATTAACTTTTACTGAACGCATCTGAGCAGTCTTTTTGCTGTTTTGTGGACGCGATTCAGGTTAAAATGTTCGACAGGTAAAAATTTCTCAACATCAAAAAAAATAAATGAAGAAAGCATTGATTTTGGGTTTGTTGATTTTGATTTGCAGCTCTGCTGATTGGGCACAGAAAAACGAGCGGGCTTTAAACGAAATTGTCTCCGCAGAGCAAGCTTTTGCACAAACTGCGGCGGAAAAAGGAACTAAAGCTGCATTTCTCGAATTTGTGGCGCCGGAGGGAATCGTTTTTGCTAATGACAAACCGGAAAACGGCAGGGAAGTGTGGGAAAAAAGAACGGCAAACCACTCTCTCCTGGCGTGGCAACCGACCTTGGCGGATGTTTCTGCTGATGGCGATCTAGGTTATACCACCGGCAACTGGGAATTTCGTTCCAAAGGAGCGACCGACGCGCCGGTTGCGTGGGGCGAATATTTTACGATTTGGCGACGACAACCAGACGGTAAATGGAAGTTTGATTTAGACATTGGCATCAGACACGAAAGCGCTCCGGTCGTCAAAAATGCCTGGAAATCATCAGCCATCAAATCAACGGCGCAAAGCGCAGATATTAAAAATCGTGTCCAAATACTGGAGAAACAATTTGAATTATCGCTTGCTGAAAACGGTCTGGTAAAAACTTATGAAAAGTTCGCGTCAGCTGAAATTCGCCTTCTGCGCGAAAATCAAATGCCGATTAACGGCAGGAAAAACGCTGTCCAATGGGTCAAAAATCAAAACGCGACGATGAAAACGAGCTTTCTCGGCGGAAGCGCGAGTCGCAGCGAAGATCTGATTTATACCTATGGCGAATACGAACTGACGGCAAAAGACGGTAAAATTTTGGATAAAGGTTATTTCACCCGCGTTTGGAAATATGAACCCAAAGGATTGCGACTCGTTATTGATCTCGCCTATCCGCCGCCGCCGCCGCAAAAATAGCTGGAAAACAGTTAATAGGCAGCGTTAGAATTTTGTTTGCGATTCAAATGTTAATTCGTTACAATAGCATGACTTTTCTTCCGCCAACGACATTAAAACTAAGCAATAATATGAGCATTAAAAGTAGTTTGGGACGAGCATCTTTGATGATGCTAGGAATTTTTGTACTTCTGGCGATAGCGGATTTTTCCGTGTTCGCTCAAAACATCAGATTGCGGTCAAATCTTGATCCGGTTCCTGGCAGCACGAGCAACATTAAGTATGCTGATATTACTGCGGACGGCAATTTGGCTGTGATGGGCAGCTATGGAACGCGCGGAGCATACATTTTCGACGTTTCTAACCCGGACGCGCCGGTTTTGAAAGCATGGTATAATCCCTCGCCGCAACAGCAGTTTTTAGAAGCCGTAATTGTTGGCAACCGCGCTTATTTTGGCAGCGGCAACGGCGACGGCGTTCATATTGTTGATTTATCCAATCCGTCAAATCCAGTTTTGCTGGGTAAAATCAATCCTTCTACTGTGCCAAATTCTTTCAGCACGATTCATGAAATCACGGTTGACGGAGATTATTTATACGAAAATCTCAACAATTTATCCGACCGTCGAATCAAAGTCATTAATATTTCAAATCCGGCGCAGCCTGTTTTTGTCCGCGACATCACGCCAAATGATGTGCGCTGGATTCACGCTGTTCACATTCGCAACGGCAAAATGTACACTTCCGGGTGGGGCGATAGCTCAAACCCCGGTCTGGTTGAAATTTACGACATTACGAATATCGAAGCCGCAGCGCCGCGTCTGCTCGGACAAGTTGCTTCGGGAACCAACACGCACAGCACCTGGACGAGCGAAGACGGCAATTATCTTTACGTTTGTCGCGAGTTTTTCGACGGCGAGCTGCGAGTTTACGATATTCGAAACGTTGCGCAGCCGGTTCTAACCAAAGTTATCAAAGCTGCCGATTTAGGAATTAATGCCATTTGCCCGCACAATCCAATGGTCAAAGGCGATAAACTCTATGTTGGTTGGTATCAAGCCGGATTACAGGTTTTTGATCTTGCGAATCCGGCAGATCCAAAGCGCGTCGGTCAGTTCGACACTTATACGCCGCAGTTTGTCCAAGCCGAAGCTGAAAAACAAGCGAAAAATTTGAAGCTCGAACCGTGGGACATGGTTTGCGGTTCTGAAAGTCTCGCAAATGTTTTGCCAAACGCCTACAACGGCAACTGGACGGCGTTTCCGCTTTTAGGAGCTGACAAAGTTTTACTCTCGGATTTGGCATTCGGACTCTATATTGTTGACGCGAGCCGCGTTTCTGCTGCTCCGCGCAATAGCATTGCCGATTTTGACGGCGACGGAAAAACCGATTTCTCGACCTACACTCGCTCGAACGGTTTTTGGCAAATTGAAAGCAGTTCAAACGCCGCCAATACGACAACACAGTTTGGAATTGCAACCGATGTAATCCGTCCGGGAGATTTTGACGGCGACGGCAAAGCGGATATTACCGTGTTTCGCGACGGCAATTGGTACAGTTTAAACAGTTCGAACAACAGTTTTCGCGCTGTGCAGTTCGGGCAAACGGGCGACATACCAGTTTCCGCCGATTATGACAGCGACGGCAAAACCGATCCGGCTGTCTGGCGACCCGCAAACGGCACTTGGTATGCGCTGCGTTCGACGCTCGGTTTTTACGGGCAACAGTGGGGAACGAACGGTGACGAACCGGTCGTCGGCGATTTTGATGGCGACGGGAAAGCCGATTTGACGGTTGCGCGCTCCTCAAACGGCTATAAATTTTGGTACACCCTCCAAAGTTCTTCGAGCATTTTGCAAGCCACACAGTTTGGTCTGAGCAGTGACAAAACCGTTGTTGCCGATTTTGACGGCGATCAAAAAACCGACATCGCTGTCTTTCGCGCTGCAAACGGTACTTGGTACATCAGTAACAGCAGCAGCAACACGATTTCAGGTGTAAATTTTGGCATCAGTACGGATTTACCAATTCCGGCTGACTATGACGGCGACGGCAAATCAGACATCGCGGTTTATCGTTCATCCAACAACACCTGGTACGGATTGCGAAGCAGCAACGGCTCATTTTTTGCCCGACAGTTCGGCAGCGGAAACGATTTACCCGCTCCCTGTTTTGCACAATCGCAAGGCTGCGTGATTCAGTAAAAATTCAAACAGTATTTGATAAAGAGCGGTCTTTGACCGCTCTTTTCTTTGCCAACTTCTTGTTTATCGGTATTTCAAATTATAATACTTGTATGAATTTTGATTTGAGCGAAGAACAAAGAATGGCGCGCGACGCCGTGCGCGAATTTGCACAAAACGAGATTGCGCCGCTCGCGCGTGAATACGACGAGGAAGAAAAATTTCCAAGCCCGCAATTAAACGGTTTAGCCGAACTTGGGCTGCTGGGCATGATTATCCCGGAAGAATATGGCGGGGCGGGATTTGACACGGTTTCCTACGCGCTTTGTCTAGAAGAGATTGCCAAAGCCGATCCTTCAGTTTGCGTTATTGTCGGCGTCACCAATTCGGTGTGCTGTTTTCCTATTTTGAGTTTTGGGACAGAAGAGCAAAAGCAAAAATATCTGGTTCCGTTAGCCCGCGGCGAAAAATTAGGAGCATTTTGCCTGAGCGAGCCGCAAGCCGGCTCGGACGCGACAAATCTGAAAACTCGCGCGGTCGAGGAAGGCGATTTTTATGTTTTAAACGGCACTAAATCCTGGGTTTCAAATGGGGCTTACGCCGATACGTTTATTGTCATGGCTGTCACGGGCGAAGGTACGGATGGCAAAAAAGAAATCACCTCGTTTTTACTTGAAAAAAATATGCCCGGTTTTACGGTTTCGTCGCACGAACACAAAATGGGACAACGCGCTTCGCAAACTAATGAAATGAGTCTGGTTGACGTTCAGGTTCCCAAGGAAAACGTTTTGGGCGGCGTCGGCAACGGAATGAAAGTCGCTTTTGGCAGTCTTGACAACGGCAGAATTGGCATTGGGGCGCTGTCAGTGGGCATTGCGCAGGCGGCTTTGGACGAAAGTCTCAAATACGCGAAAGACCGCGTGGCATTTGGGCATCCGATTGCTGAATACCAAGCAATTCAGATAAAGCTTGCGAATATGGCGACTGAAACCGACGCGGCACGGCTTTTAACTCTGCAAGCGGCAGCAATGAAAGACGCGAAACACAAGAATGCAGGTATTTACGCATCAATGGCAAAAGTTTTCGCATCGGAAAACGCCAACAAAGTTGCGGCAGAAGCAGTTCAAATCCACGGCGGCAACGGTTATTCAAGACATTACGCGGTTGAAAAACTTTACCGAGACGCTCG
>JBDTZD010000196.1:0-5482 GCA_040005335.1 Pyrinomonadaceae bacterium
TTAATTGTTGATTAGATAAAATCTTTTAGTTTTACTTATATGTCAAGTCTTCCTACACTATTTTTAGGTCTGATAGTTAAAAAACTGCACAGACACTTTTGAAGAATGGCAAACAAGGAACATCGTCGCACAACTAAAGCTCCTCGTTTTAGTTTGGTGAGCGCCGCGCAGCCCGGACTTTTTTTAGGGGTTGACGGCGGCGGCACCAAGACTCTGGCGGTCTTAGCTGATAGAAATGCCGAGATTTTGAGTCAAGGGAAAACCGCCGCTTCAAACCCGCTGCGCGTCGGTGTCGAGGCGTCAGTCCGAGAAATCGCCGACGCTGTTGACGCTGCTTGTGATGCGCTGGGCAAAAGCCGTTCGGACATCATCGCTGCTGAAATCGGTTTGGCGGGCGTACGACGCGAGGATTTGCGCCTTCGAATGCGCGATAGTTTGCAGCAGGAACTCGGAATAGAAAAACTCGAAGTCGCCACCGATGCTGAAATTGCTTTGTACGGTGCAACAGACGGCAGAGCCGGACTTGTGATCATCGCCGGAACTGGTTCGATTTGCTGTGGGCGCAACGAAAAGGGAGAAATAGCGAGATCCGGCGGTTGGGGTCCGCTCGCGGGTGACGAAGGCGGCGGGGCTGGAATTGCCAGACGCGCCCTCCAGCAAATTGCCAAAGCGAGCGATGGTCGCGGCGAGAAAACAAAATTAAGCGAATATGCCTGCAAATATTTTCGCGCTGATTCAGCCGACGATTTAGCAATGGCGATTTACGCTCCGTCAATGACAAACGACAAAATCGCCGGATTTGCGCGCCTCGTTGTCCAAGCCGCGCGAGAAAAAGACGCGGTTGCCATAGACTTATTAAAAGAAGCCGCTAACGAATTGGGATTGGCTGCCAACGCTGTGATTAAAAATCTCGGATTGGAAAAAAAGAAGTTTCAAGTCGCATATGTCGGCGGCATTTTTCACGCAGAAAATTTAATTTTTGAGCCGCTGCTCGAAAAAATTCACGAAACTGCGCCCGCCGCTTTTCTCGCTCCGCCGCTTTTTACGCCCGCCGTCGCCGCTGCGAAAATGGCTTTGGCAGCGATAACGCCGCCAAAAATAGAGCGGTTTCGCAATTTCTCTAAAACCAGTAAGCCATTAAGTAAACAATTACGCCCGTTGCCGAAACATAAAGCCAAATCGGATAAGCGTATTTGACGATTCGTTTATGCCGGGCAAACTGCTTTGTCACGGCAAAAAACATCGCCCGCAAAACGAGCGGCAAGACGACGAGCGAAAGACCGATGTGCGAAATCAGGAAGAAAAAATAAACGGGACGCAGAAACCCCGTCCCTTCGTATCGCGTCGGCGGGTTTGTCAGATGGTAAAACACATAACAAACTAAAAATAACGCGCCCAAAGCAAAAGCGGTTGTCATCGCCGCTCGATGCAGATGTACTTTGTTTTGCTTGATAAAGATTAGTCCGGCGAGCAGGACAAGAGTCGTCAAAGTATTGACAATGCCGATTGCGTGCGCCAGATTTCTTGTCCACGCGCCTAAATCGAGTTTGTTTGGCAGTCCGAGCAGGATAGCTACGACGACGGGCACAGCAACCGACAGCACATTGATCCACAAAAACGATTTTTTTGTTTGTGGCAAAGCGTCAACGTTTATCATTTAATTATTTGAGAAAACCTAACAAAGCAAGCAAGACGAGCCATAATCCGTCCATCGAGTGCCAATAAAGCCCGACGACACCGGCGGCGGTTTGACGTTTGAATAAAATTTCCGCATTGCGAGTGGGTTTTGATGTGCGGACAACGAGATAGCCGAGCGCGAGGATTCCGCCGATCAGGTGAACGGCGTGAGCAATGGTTAAAATATAGAAAAATCCGGCGTAAGGATTGCCCGCTACATAAATTCCGCTTCTCGCAAGTTCAAACCAGGCAAACATCTGTGAGGAAATAAAAGTCGCGCCCAAGCCGGTTGTAACCATCAGCCAATTCCAAAATCGCTTTTGATTGCCAGCTTTAATGGCGTATTTGGCGAGCTCAAGGGATACGCTGCTAGCCAAAATCAGGAATGTGCTGACAAAAACTTGAAAAGGTAAATCGAATGGCTTCCACTCCTGAGTTTTATTAAAAGCAATGAAAACGTAAGCACTAACGAGCCCGGCGAACGTCATCA
Source organism: Pyrinomonadaceae bacterium (assembly GCA_040005335.1). GTDB lineage: Bacteria > Acidobacteriota > Blastocatellia > Pyrinomonadales > Pyrinomonadaceae > JBBQUS01. The sequence continues at coordinate 2,168 of JBDTZD010000196.1, forward strand.
AAATTACCAGTAGGGCTATCTGCATCCCCAGATAATATTTGGAAGGCGTAAATTGTTCGTGATCAGCATGATTGTCGCGATCGTTGTCTTTCCGGTCGCCACCGCCGCCGCCGCCGCGGTTACCATTATTGCCGCCATTGCCGCCACCCCCGCCTAATCCGCTGCCAGTGCGAACACGACGTTTTGGAACTTCTGCTTCAGCCTCAATATCTAGTTCACCCACCTTGTACTTCATAAAAAAATAAGTCAGTACCAACCACTACCGCAGGCGGTGCTGACAGGACTATTGCTTATTCAAAACAGCTAAAAGAAATAGCAGCGGTAGATAAATAACCGAGACGCGGAGCAGTTTTCTGGCTTGGAGGTCGGTTTTCGTGCGGGCAAATTTAATGCTTTCCCAGACGAACCACAAACCCAACCCAGACGCGCCCGCCAGATAAACCCAGCCGTCCAGTCCGATAAAAAACGGCGCTAAACTAATTGGGCCCAAAATTAATGAGAAAACGACGATTTGCTGCGCAGTCAATCTGCCTGAAGGCTCGACCACCGGCAACATCAAAATTCCGGCTTTGGCGTATTCCGTGCGATACATCCACGCAATTGCCAGAAAATGCGGAAACTGCCAGAAAAACAAAATCGCAAATAAAACCCAAGCTGGTATAGTGATTTCCCCGGCGGCGGCAGTCCAGCCCATCAAAGGCGGCATGGCTCCGGGAAACGCTCCGATGACTGTTGACAAACTCGTTTTAGTTTTAAGCGGCGTGTACAGCAAAACATAGCCGACAATCACCGATAAACCCAAAAGCGCTGTCAGCGGATTAACGAAAACAGCCAGATAAATTTCTGCCGCTGTTGATAATAAAACACCGAAAATTAGTGCCTGCGCGGTCGTCAGCTGACCGGTTGGCAGAGGGCGCGTCGCCGTGCGTTTCATCAAGACGTCGGTTTCACGTTCGATAACTTGATTGAGAGTCGCCACGCCCAGGGCGAGGAGCGCAATGCCAAAGAGAGAATTCGCAAATAGAACCCAATCAAATTTGCCGATTGTGCCAAGATAAAAACCAGCGGCAGCAGTTAAAACCAGCATCAAAGCGATGCGCGGTTTCGTGAGCGCAGCATAAGCCGCAGTTTTTTCGCGCAGGTTGAGAAAGCCTTTAGCCGGTGGTGCTAAGATTGGTTTTTCCTGGATTTCTAACGTAACAGTTTCCATTAAAATTGCGGCGCAAATTTTCAGGATTAATAATAGCCAATAAAATTCGCGCGAGTTATTTCTTCTCAGAATAGCTTGTCAAACAAAAGTTGGCAATTTTTGCAGCATCAAATCAGTGTGCAAATCTTCACAAGAAAATTTGTCAAGCGAATCAGCAAAACTAATTTTACGAGGGGTGACAAAATTAGAAACGCCCGCTAGAATTAAGAAAGTCCAAAGCCCAAAGCCCAAAGTATAAGGTCGTTTCACAATAATCGGACTAATTTTTATCTTCATGTTTGGAAAACAAACCTGACTTTAGGCTTTGGACTTTAGACTTTGGACTTGAATAATGTCTGTTGCCGAAGAAACAATTAAAGAAGCCGCTCCGCAAAGCGGAAAGGTTAAAACGCAGACGGCAAAAAAATCGCAGCCCGTTATCAATCGCGCGCTGGACGTTTTGAGTTCAGTGCGTTTGGGCGTAATTTTGCTGATCATCATGGTTTTGTTTTCCCTCGTCGGAATGTTGATTGTTCAACAAAACGTCGAAGGCTTTGACCGTTTTTATGCTGCTGCAACTCCTGCCGAAAAGTTGATTTACGGCTCTCTCGGTCTGTACGATATTTATCACGCCTGGTATTTCAATTTGATGCTCCTGGTGTTGTCGCTCAATATCGTGCTGGCTTCGATTGATCGTTTCCCGACGGCTTGGAGTTACATCGTCAAACCGAAACTCGAATCAACCAAAGCCTATTTGCTTAACCAAAAGTTTAATGCGCAAATCGAAGACAGCAGTGTTGAACAAGTCAGAGCGGCTTTTAAAAAGAACGGTTTTACTCCGCGCGTGACGGAAAAAGAAAACGGACGGACATTATTTTTCGGGCAAAAAAATGTTTGGAATCGGCTGGGGGCATACATCGTCCACGTCGCGCTGCTTTGTTTATTCCTCGGGCATTTCGTTGCACTGCAAACGGGCTACGACGCCGACGTGCGAATGATCCCGGGGCAAAGCGCCAAACAAATCTCGCTAATTCGCTACAATTTAGATAAACAGGAACGCGCGCCCGTGCCGCTCCCCTTTACGCTTAACTGCACCGATATTGAACAGAAATTAATCAAACACGACGGCTCGATCGAGATTAACAATACGCTCGATTGGTTTACGAGAATGACGATTGACGATCCGACCTACGGACGGCGCGACGTTTCCGTTTCGCTCAATCAGCCTTACACTTATCGCGGCTACCGATTTTTTCAAGCCAGCGCCATCACCGTCGGCAGCGCGCGGAACATGACCTTGAAACTAACGCCCGAAAATGGCGGTGAACCGCTGACGGTAAATTTAATGCGGAACGGAACAGCCAGTCTGCCGGACGGGACAAAAATCAAATACGTCAATTTTTTCGCCGATTTTGCTCTGGTCGGAGGCAAACCCGATACTCGTTCGGGCGATTACAACAATCCGGCCGCGCAAATTGAAGCAACTTCGCCGTCCGGCGAAACGAAAAACGTTTATGCATTTGCCGCCGATCTGCCTTCCGGGGCTCCGGTCGGCGCTCCCGTTTTAGGTTACAAATATAAACTTGCGGACTTTGAAAAGTCGCCGCTGGCGCACGTTCTTTCGATTAAATACGATCCGTTTTACGGTTCGACCATCGCGTGGTACTGGGGCGGCGGTCTACTGATTTTGGCTTTGTCCGGCGTCTTTTTCTTCTCGCATCAACGAGTTTGGGCAATCGTCGAGCCGAACGGCTTAGTCACGCTCGGCGGCCACACTAATCGCAACGAAACCGGATTTTCTGATTATTTTGATAAACTCAAAGCGGAATTGACAGGTAATAATCAAACCACAGAGGACACAAAGGACACAGAGACTTAGAATATTCTGATTTTTTATCGTCTCAATCTTGAGTTTTCCTCCGCGTTCTTTGTGTCCTCTGTGGTTTCCTAAGTTTTATTTTTATGGAAGAAATTCGTAAAATTCAACCGACTTGGCGCAACTTTTTGCCCGCGATTTTGGCAATCCTTGGCTCGTTTGCAATGCTTGGTCTGAAAATAAGCCGGGGCGAAAACTTTATTTCTGATGGCGCGTTAATGATGGTCGCTTTGGCTTGTTATCTGATGGC
>JBDTZD010000289.1:0-5480 GCA_040005335.1 Pyrinomonadaceae bacterium
ATTTCAAATCTTAAAGAAGCACGGCTCGGTTTGCTGCGGCTGCATAAAGCTTTGCTCGAAAACGAAAAAGAAAATTACGAATCAAGGCGGGGAAAAATTCAAACGACCGGTGAATATTACAATCTGGTGGTCAATGACGCTCAGTTCGCCTGGCTGCGGCAAATGTCCGGCGTGATCGTCGAAATAGACGAAGCGCTCGACGCAAAAAAAGAACCGTTGACCGAAGAAATGGTGATTGAGCTGGCAGGGCAAATTCGGCGGCTTTTAGTAATTGACGACGCAAGCGACTATGGCAAAAAATATGATGCGGCTTTGCAAACGTCGCCTGATGCGATGTTTGAACATCTGGTGACTCTAAAAATGCTTAGTAAATTCAACAATGAAGTTTGAGTTGGACGCGCTCGTGCGTTTAAATATCCAAAAATTAAAGCCCTATTCATCGGCTCGTCAGGAGTTTTCCGGTGTGGGAGACGTTTTTCTGGACGCCAATGAAAATAGTTTTGGCTCGCCTGCGCTCGAGCAAAATTTCAACCGGTATCCAGATCCTCTGCAAACCGAAATCAAGCGAAAATTAGCTAAACGGCTGGATTTATCCCCCAATGAGATTTTTGTCGGAAACGGAAGCGATGAAGCGATTGATCTACTTTTTCGCGTCTTTTGTCGTCCGGCAATGGATCAGGTTATTATCACACCGCCGACATACGGCATGTATGAAGTTTCAGCAAATATCAATGATATTGCGGTCAAAAGTGTTTTTTTGACCGAGAAATTTGAACTTAACGAGAAAGCGGTTTTGGACAGCGTTACCCAAAACACAAAACTTATTTTTCTTTGTTCGCCTAATAATCCTACGGGTAATAATTTAAAGCGTCGAGCAATTCTCGAAATCGCCGAAAATTTTAACGGAATTTTGGTTGTTGATGAAGCTTATATTCACTTTTCAAGTGAAAAATCCCTCGTTGGTGAAATAAAGAATAATCCGAATCTAGTGGTTTTACAGACCTTTTCCAAGGCTTGGGGAATGGCGGGTTTGCGCGTCGGTTTGGCTTTGGCAGACGCACCCGTTATCGAATATCTCAACAAGGTCAAACCTCCTTATAATATTAGCGAAATTGCTCAAAAAACTTTGTTCGAATCGCTGGAAAATGGAGAAGCGGTGAAAGAGGTTGTTCTTGAAATAATCAAAGAGCGTAAAGGGTTGTCGCAAAAATTAATCGAATTTTCTTTTGTTCTGCAAATTTTCCCGAGCGATGCTAATTTTTTGCTTGTCAAAACAACAGATGCAAACGGCATTTATCGGTTTTTGGTCGAGCAGGGAATCATTGTTCGCAATCGCTCGAATATTGAATTATGCGAAGATTGTTTGCGAATTACAATCGGAACACCAGAGGAAAACCGTGTTTTGATAAAAGCGTTGGAAAATTACAAATGAAGAGGATTTTATTTATTGACCGCGACGGGACTTTAATTCAAGAGCCGCCAGACACTTTTCAAATTGATTCGTTTGAAAAATTGAAATTTGTCCCGGGCGTCATTACGTTTCTCGGAAAAATTGCCAAAGAGACGGATTTTGAACTCGTCATGGTTTCAAATCAAGACGGATTGGGTACGGATTCGCTGCCTGAAAAAGATTTCTATCCGGTTCACAACCTGATGCTCGAAATTATGGCGGGCGAGGGAATCGAGTTTGCCGAAGTTTTGATTGATCGGTCTTTTCCGCATGAAAACGCTCTGACTCGAAAACCGGGAACGGCTTTGCTCGCAAAATATTTGTCAGGCGAATACGATTTGGCAAATTCGTTTGTCATCGGCGACAGAACAACCGATGTGCAACTAGCTAGAAATTTGGGCGCAAAAGCGATTTTCTTAAAAAATTATGATTCACCGGATGCGCTGGATGGTGAGATAGTTTTATTGACCGACGGTTGGCAGCAAATTTACGAGTTTTTAAAACTACCGTCCCGCTCTGTTTCCAAGCATCGTAAAACCAAGGAAACAGATGTTCTGGTCGAACTGAATTTGGACGGCTTTGGAAATGCTGAAATTTCGACAGGCTTAAATTTCCTCGATCATATGCTCGAGCAAATCGCGCGTCACGGCAATATTGATCTCAGAATCAAGGCTGCGGGCGATTTGCACATTGATGAGCATCATACGGTCGAAGACGTTGCGATTACGCTTGGAGGAGCGTTTGACGAGGCTTTAAAAGATAAACGCGGAATGGAGCGCTACGGTTTTTGTTTGCCGATGGATGATGCTCTGGCGCAGGTTGCAATTGATTTCGGCGGACGCAACTGGCTGGTTTGGGAAGCTGATTTTAAACGCGAAAAAATCGGCGATGTGCCGACCGAGCTTTTTTCGCATTTTTTCAAATCATTTACCGATCATGCGCGCTGCAATTTAAATGTTCGGGCGACGGGAACAAACGAGCATCATAAAATTGAAAGTATTTTTAAAGCTTTTGCTAAAGCAATCAAAATGGCGGTCAAGCGTGATGCAAATTCAGATCAGCTGCCTTCGACCAAGGGAAGTTTATGAAAGTGGCCATTGTCAAATACAATGCCGGAAACGTTTGTTCGGTCGAAAATGCGCTGAAGCGCCTTGGTATTGAGCCGTTTATTACTGACAAACTAGACGAACTGCAAACCGCTGATCGCGTAATCTTTCCCGGCGTTGGCGAAGCTTCGACTGCGATGCAATATTTGCGGGAAAAAGGTTTGGACCAAGTAATTAAACATTTGCACCAACCCGTTTTAGGCGTTTGTCTGGGGATGCAGCTGTTGGGAGAAATGTCAGAGGAAAACGAAACTGTTGGCTTGGGAATTATGCCGTTTCGCATCAAAAAATTTGAAAGCAAAACTCAAAAAGTGCCGCATACGGGGTGGAATCAAATCGGCAAACTTAATTCCAAACTGTTTCACGAGGTTGCTGAAAACTCATTTGTATATTTTGTCCACAGTTATTTTGCCGAGATAAATCCGGTAACAATCGCGGAAACCGACTACATCAAAAACTTTAGCGCAGCGGTGGAACACAAAAATTTTTACGCAGTGCAGTTTCACACAGAAAAATCGGGCAAAGTCGGCGAAAAAATCTTGGAGAACTTTTTAAAATTATAGGAATTTAATAATGGAACACACAGAAAAAACTGAAGAGCATACATTGACAGAAAATCTTTCGGCGGTTGGGCAAATCGTTTTAGGCGAAGTCCAGAAAATCGGCGGAATTCTCACGGGCGACCCGATAACCAATGCGGAAGGAGAATTTAACATTGGTGCTGGAGCGGCGCATCAAGAAGTCAATCGTGAAATAGCGGCGGGCGAAAACGTAGAAGCTGACAAAAATCCGGATAATGATTGAGATAATTCCGGCGATTGATTTAATCGAAGGTCGAGCAGTGCGTTTGCGACAAGGAGATTTTGCCCGAAAAACCGTTTACAGCGAAAAACCTTTTGAACTCGCGCAACAGTTTGAAGACGTCGGGTTGCAGCGGCTTCACATAGTTGACCTTGACGGCGCGCGAACGGGCAAAATCTCAAATTTAGCCGTTTTAGAATTAATTGCTGCGAATACTAACCTGACAATTGATTTTGGCGGAGGCGTTAAAACTCGTGACGATGCTGTCTCGGTTTTCAATGCGGGCGCCAAAATTTTAACAATCGGTAGTGTTGCGGTTAAAGAGCCGGAATTGTTTGAGTCATGGCTGGCAGAATTTGGCGACGACCGCATTTTACTTGGAGCGGATGTTAAAAACGGTAAAATTTTCATCAACGGCTGGCAAACAACCACTGATGTTGAATTAGTTTTATTTTTGCGCGGATGGCTTGAAAAAGGCGTCAGACAGGTTTTTTGCACGGATATTAGCCGCGACGGATTGCTTGAGGGAGCGGCGTCCGCGCTCTATCAGGAAATTCATACAGAACTGCCGGAAATTTATTTGATTGCTAGCGGCGGCATCGCCTCAATTGATGATTTAGACGAATTAGAGAAGTCAGGCTGCCGGGCTGCAATTATCGGCAAAGCAATTTACGAAAACAAGATTTCGCTTTCTGAAATCGAAACTTATTTAAAAAATGCTGGCTAAACGAATTATTCCGTGTCTCGACGTCGCCAGCGGGCGAACAGTTAAAGGAACTAAATTTGTTGATTTGCGTGATGCGGGCGATCCGGTCGAACTGGCGTCGCGGTACGCGGCGGAAGGCGCTGATGAACTGGTTTTCTTGGATATTACGGCGACCAATGAAAAACGCCGCACCCTCCGCGATCTTGTTAAAAATGTTGCGGCAGAAATTAACATTCCGTTTACAGTGGGCGGCGGCATTAACGAAATTCGTGACATCGAAATTCTGCTGTCATCGGGTGCGGATAAAATCTCGATCAACACGGCAGCGGTTAAAAACCCGAATTTGATTGAACAAGCAGCGAAAAATTTTGGATCGCAATGTGTCGTTGTCGCAATTGACGCCAATCTGGTTGGCGACCAATGGCGAGTGTTCTTGAACGGCGGACGCGTGGCGACCGAAATAAACGTTTTCGAGTGGGCTAGAGAAGCGGTGAATTTGGGTGCGGGCGAGATTTTGTTAACTTCAATGCAGCACGATGGAACGCGAAATGGTTTTGCGATTGAATTGACGCGCGAGGTTGTCCGGACAGTCAGCGTTCCGGTTATTGCGTCCGGCGGAGCAGGAATATCGGAACACTTTGCTGAAGTTTTCATAGAGGGGCATGCCGATGCCGGACTCGCCGCCGGCATCTTTCATTTTCAGGAAATCGCAATTCCGGGTTTGAAGAGATTTTTGCATGAGAAAGGTGTTGCGGTTCGATTATGAAAGTTGATTTTGCAAAATTTGCCGACAAATTAGCTCCGGCAATCGTCCAAGACGCACGCACCGGAAAAGTTTTGATGCTCGGTTATATGAATGCCGCCGCGCTTAAAAAAACTCGCATCAGCAAGCGCGTAACTTTCTATTCGCGCTCAAAAAATCGTTTGTGGACCAAAGGCGAGACGAGCGGCAATTTTATGGCTGTCGAAGAAATTCGCGTAGATTGCGACGCCGACGCGCTCTTAATTAAAGCCAATCCGGCAGGCGCGATTTGTCACACTGGCGCAGACACTTGTTTTAACGAAAAAAACGAGAGCGACAATTTTCTGTCCGAACTGGAACAAATTATTTGGGCTAGAAAATCAGACGCGCCCGGAGATTCATACACCGCCAAACTTTTTACCAAAGGTTTGTCCAAAATCAGTCAGAAAGTCGGTGAAGAAGCTGTGGAAGTTGTGATTGCTGCGCTTGCAGAGCCTGATGTGAATTTTAAAAACGAAGTATCCGATTTGCTTTATCATCTACTCGTTTTGCTGGCGGCAAAAGAAACAAAGCTGGCCGAAGTTTTGAAAGTTTTACAAGAGCGAAAAAAGTAAATTTGAAATTATACGGCTTATCAGTAAGTAGGTATGATAAACTCAAGCAATGAGAACTGTG
>JBDTZD010000069.1:0-5479 GCA_040005335.1 Pyrinomonadaceae bacterium
ATCTTGGCTTCGCATGAAGTCAGAAATTGGCGCTGGTTGGCGAGCGCAGATTTGAAATCGCCGATGGCGGCTTGCTGGCGAGCGATTTTCAGATGGTCAACGTAAACGTCGCGGCGAGCGAGCGAGTTTGACGGGTCGGCTCTGGCAAGGTCTTCGTCAATGACAAGAGCTTTTAACTCAATCTCCAACGCGCCCTGATGATCGCCCATCATCGCCAGCACTTTTGAGACTCGCGTGTGAGCGGTGTTTGCTGAGCGGCGCGATTGCGCGTCGGTCGTGATGATTAAAGGCTCCAGCAAAGAATAAGCGGCGCGTTCGGCGGCGAGAGCTTCGTTAAAATCGCCGGATTCCACCAACGCATCTCCCAGAAAAATGTTTGTTGTTGCAAGATTACGCCTTAAACTTAGGTCATTCGGGTCTGAAATAATTAATTCGTTTAAGAGAGCAATTGATTTTCGATAATTTTCGAGCGCTTCCGCAAGTTTGCCGTTGACTGCTAAAGCCTTGGCAAAACGACGCTCTAGAACGCTCAGTTCGAATTTCGACTCCGCGCTTTGATTTTGAAGAGAATCAAAAACAACAAACGCTTTGCGGTAATTTTCAAGCGCGGCAGGTGTCTCGCCGCTGGCTTGCGAGATTCCCGCGACCGCTTCGTAGCTACGAATCAGATCGAGTTTAAACGACGCGCTTTCTGGCGTCAGAGGATTGAATCTTTCACGGATCGCTAAGGCTTTTTTATAACTCTCCAAAGCTTCCTTAGAATTACCAAGATTCGCGCCAAAGGGGTCGCCTTGAACGTCACCGACCTTTTCGTAAGCGGCGGCGAGTTCGAGCTGTAAATCTTTATCCTCAATATTTTCAGAGGAAAGGTTATCGAGATATTCGAGTGCGTCTTTGACCATTTTTTCGCGAATCGGCGTCGAACCGGGAAGTTTTTCGATGCCGTCGTGGTATTCGAATAAAACCGTGTTGGCGAGTTTGCGGACTTGATTAAAACGCTGTTCGGCTTTGGCTTGCGCGCGGCGGGCGGCAATCGCTTGCCAAGTTGTCACAATCGTTGCAGAAAGGAGCGTCAGCGCGATCAGCAAACCAGCGAAAACGCCTAATCTGTGTCTCCTGAAGAATTTGCCGGCACGATACAAAGAAGTGTCTGCCGTTGCCGTGACGGGCAAACCGGCGAGATGTCGGCGAATGTCTTCGCAAAACTCCTGCACTGAATGATAACGTCGTTCCGGCTCTTTGCGTAATGCTTTGAGAATGATGTTGTCCAAATCACCGCGCAGCGATTTTAGATTTTGAAAGTTGGGATTTGGGACTTTGGACTTTGGACTTTGTTCACCTGCTGTGTTCGTTGATTGCTCGACTGTCTTTAAATTTTGAACTTTAAATTTTGAACTAATAACCGAACTTGGCTTGATTGGCTCAACTGTTAAGACGATTTGAGCGGCTTCTTCCGGCAAACGACCCTCTATTTTATACGGGCGCTCGCCTGTCAAAAGCTCGTACAAAACTACTCCGAGCGAATAAACATCGCTCGTCGTCGTAATCGGCAAACCGCGAAGCTGTTCAGGACTGGCATATTCCGGTGTCATCAGTCGAAACATCGTCGCCGTCGCTTCCGCCGTGTCGAGCGACCAATCGGGATGCAGCAGTTTGGCGATTCCGAAATCGAGCAGCTTTGGGACGCCTTCGGTTGTGACCAGAATATTTGAAGGTTTCAGATCACGGTGAACCACCAAATTTTGATGAGCGTAAGAAACCGCCGCGCAAATTTCCTGAAAAAGTTTAAGGCGCTCTTCAGTTGAGAATTGATGTGAATCGCAAAACTTGGTGATTGGCTCGCCTTCGATGTATTCCATCACCAGATACGGCAAACCGTCGGTCGTTGATCCGCCGTCAAGCAGACCGGCAATGTTTGGGTGTTCGAGATTGGCTAAGATTTGACGTTCGACAACGAAACGCTTGAGAACGGCATTCGTGTCCATCCCGCGCTTGATTAGTTTGACGGCGACTTGTTTTTCAAAATCGTCGTCGCGGGCGGCGAGATAAACCGTGCCCATTCCGCCCGCGCCGATTTCGCGCAAAATCTTATACGAATCAATCTGCTTGCCAAGGTAAAAATCAGTTTCGTTTTCCTCCTTTAAGCCGACTTCGACCATTGCCGGTTCAGCAATGAAATCTCCGATGCTCTCGTGAGCTTTGATCAAATTCTCAACTTCCCGGCGCAAACTGGCATCAATATTTTCTAAGATTGCCGCGCGTTCCAATTCGGGTAACTCAATTGTTGCATTAAATAGTTCTTTAATTTTTTGCCAGTCGTCAGTTTTCATCGGTTTATCCAAATTTTAACTGTGAAGTGCGACTAAAACTCCTACTCCAAACAACATTGCCCCCAGCCCCGTAAAGCCTAAAGCCATCACTATCATGCAGCCGGGAACAAACCACAAAGCTATCAGGGAATCTATCTCAGCTTGTCGCGGATTATCTTTCTGGTAAATAACCCGAACCTGTTGCCCAACTGTGTAGGCGGGCGGCTCAGTCCCAAGTTTCGATTAGAATTCAATTCTCTGTCCGGTTGCGTCGGCAAAAACCACTTGCGGACAATAAAGGTAGCCGCTTTTGCCCGTCGTTCTGCCAAAATTAACTACTGTCCCGGTCGCTTTGACCGAATCGGCAACCTGTCGCCTGATTTTGAAAACGGAAAACATCCCGTTCCCTAATACTCCGAGACCAATCAGAAAAAGGGCGAAACCGACGAAAATCAACATTTAAGAAATGCGCGAAAGAGATTCAATTGAGATTGTTTCACTTACATTACGCGCAAAACAACTTCAAATCAGCTCAACTATTTATTTTTTGAAAGAGCCACGCCCGCGCTATTGTCCATTCGCGTTTAACGGTAGCAGGCGAAACTTTTAAGACTTCCGCCGTTTCTTCAATCGTTAGTCCGCCGAAATAGCGCAGTTCGACAATCTCGCTCTGGCGCGGATCAAACTTTTCAAGTTCCTGCAGAGCTAAATCGAGTTCAAGCAAATGCTGGTCGGCGTTGCCGGAAATTTCAGCGACATCATCAAGCGAAATTTTCAGACCGCTGCCGCGTTTTTCCGCTGTGTGGCGCCTGGCGTTGTCAAGCAAAATGCGGCGCATCGCCTGTGCCGAAAGCGCGAAAAATTGATCGCGATTTTGAAAGCTGACTGAATGCTGATCAATCAGTTTGAGATAGGCTTCGTGGACAAGCGCGGTGGTTTGGAGAGTGGAATCAGAGCGTTCGCGCGTTAAATAGCTGTGAGCCAATCGGCGCAGTTCTTGATAAACCAGCGGCAGTAGTTGGTCTAAAACCTCCCGATTGCCGTTCGTGTAATCGTCCAGTAATTTGGTCACTTCGCTCATTAAATTTGCGGCTTCGACCGATGAATTATCAATTGCCCGAAACAATATTTAGCGTACGTCGAGGAGAGAAAAAATTCGTGAGCCGATTCTACTCCACTTTGCGCGTAATGCACAGAGGAAAATTATGCTGAGAGAATATTTCAAAGGGAATTATCAAAGGGAAGAATTATGAACAAAAATTATTACATCGCTGTTTGCGCATTATTCTTGCTCCTAAGCTTCGCCGCAACGACACGGGCGACTTTGGTCGTCAATAAAACCGCTGACACCAACGATAGTTCTTGCGATGTCAGCGATTGCAGCCTGCGCGAAGCCATAGACAACGCTAATAATGACCCCGACACCGCGCTCAAAACTATTATTTTCAGCAATCTTTTTAACGTGCCGCAAACAATCAGGCTCAACAGCGAACTCGTTGTTTCCAGCGCAGGACCGTTGACCATTAGCGGGCCGGGGGCGAATCTTTTGACTATTCATATGGCGGGAACTGACCGTATCTTTCGCAGCAGGTCAACCCTAACCATCAATGGCATGATCTTGGAATTCGGTCAGGGCAGGGGATCATTATTCGGAGCTAATGGCAAAGGCAGCGCGATTTACTTTGACGGACTCTCAAGCGGCGGCTCGCTCACGCTTGACAGCGTGATTGTGCAAAACAACGACAGCACAAGTTTCGGCAGCGGCGAAGGCAGCGTTTATTTTTATGGCGGCACTAACCACCGGATCAGCAACTCGACTTTTACCGGCAACACGAGCGGTAATTGCGGCGCGTTTAGCGGCGTGTTTGTCAATCAGAGCGACACGGTGACCGTCGTTAACACGACTATCTCCGGCAACACGGTTTTCAACTTTGGCGGCGGTTTATGTGTTGCGAGCGGCACGACAAAAATTCGCAGCTCGACGATTGCGGGTAATATGGCAAACGGTGTAAACGGTGGCGGCGGCATCTTTGTTACTCAAAGCGGAATACCGGCAACGCTCGATTTGGGTAATACCATCGTCGCTCGAAATAGAGGCGGCAACACGGGCGCCAGTAACCCCGACTTCCTCTACTTTGGCGGAACAATCGTGACGGCGGGCGGCAATCTGATCGGTGATAATTCCAGCGTCGCCGCGACGTTTCCCACAGGAATTAATCCGGTAACTCGCGATCGCTCGGGCGATTCGACCGCGCCGCTCAACCCACTCTTCGCTCAGTTAAGCAACTACGGCGGCACAACGCCGACTCTCGCTCTTTCGAATGGTTCTCCGGCAATTGATAACGGCGTCAACATCTTCGGCGAAACTCCCCTAACAGATCAACGCGGCGCAGCTCGCGACAATTTTATTGACATCGGCGCGTTTGAATTCAACGCTTCATACGTTGGCGTTTTGCCGTCCGGGACACTCAACCAATCCTATAATCAAATAATTACTCAGAATAACAACGGTTTTACTTACTGCATTTCTTCGGGAGCGCTGCCCGCCGGATTGTCGGGGATTCCCAACTGTCCGATGACTTCGACGCCAGCCACCGTCACCATTACCGGGACGCCGACAATGGTCGGAACTTTCAACTTCGCCGTCACGACGACAAACGGCGCAAACTCTTTGACGACGGATTATCAAATCATCGTGACCGCGCCAACCGCCGCGTCGGTTACCATCGGCGGACGAGTTTTGACCGCTCAAGGCAGAGGCATTTTCAGAGCTACATTACTACTGACAGACGCTAACGGAGTAATCAAATATGCTTCGACCAATCCGTTCGGCTATTTTCGTTTTGCCGAGGTCGCAACAGCACAAACCTACACTCTCAATGTCCGCCACAAGCGCTATCAATTTAGCAATGAAACGCAAGTGGTATTCGTCGGAGATGAGATCAGCAATCTCATTTTCAACGCTTTGCCATAAGCAAAAATTAATTTCTACCAGAACTCAAAAAGGAGATTGTCATGAAAAAAACGTTATTTATTATTTGCGCGATTTTGCTAAATCTTAATTTTGTTAGTCCAGCGTTTGCCGACATCAAGATCAAGAAAAAATCACATTTGAATATGCCGAATATGCCCGCACCCGTCAAGAATCCGATGACGGGCGAGATGATGGA
>JBDTZD010000150.1:0-5469 GCA_040005335.1 Pyrinomonadaceae bacterium
CGGGTACTCCGGTTTTCGAGACCGGTGCACTAAGCCACTATGCGACCTCTCCACATTTAAAGGATGAAGGATAAATTATGAAGGATGAAATTAAAAAATAAATTCTGTTCCTTAGCTTTCATCCTTTATCCCTCTGCCTTCATCCTTAATTCCTGCCGTCGTTGTTGGAAAAAATCCTGAATCAGATTTTTGCATTCGTTCTCTAAAATGCCTGCCGTTATCTCTATTTTATGATTCAAAGAACTCGTATTGCAAAGTTCAAACTTTGAACGAACAGCACCAAACCTTTCGTCCGGCGCGCCATAAACTAATCTTTTAATTCTAGCGTGAATTAACGCTCCGGCACACATCGCGCACGGTTCAATCGTTGAATAAACGGTTAAATTCGTTAAACGATAGTTACCGATGACCCAAGCGGCCCGGCGCAAAGCCAGAATTTCGGCATGTGCCGTCGGGTCGCAGTCGGTTCGCGTTCGATTTCCTGCGACGCTTAAAATCTCACCGTTTTCATCAACGATAGCTGCGCCAATCGGAATTTCGTCCAAGCTCCGAGCAAACTCGGCGGCGTAAATCGCTTCGCGCATAATGCGCTCGTCAAAGTTGTCAAAGTCAGTCAGCATCTCCGCCATAGAGACAAACCAAAATCTTAAGTTTTGAAGCGAGCTTTGTCAAACTGCTTCATCTTCGACCTCGCCGCCAATGCTGATCGGAATTTCTTTCGGGGCGCGCCCGCGAAATCCGCGTTCTTCCGAGTCCGGCGCGGCTTCAAATTCAGCATTGCCGTTTTGATTGTCATTACCATTAGAAGTTGTTTCTTTTGGCAGGGTGAAGCCCGGATAATCAATGCGTGAGTGATAAATTGCGGCGAGCGAGGAAATCATAGATTCGCGAATCTGAATCAGTTCGCGCAGCGTCAAATCACATTCATCAAGCTGATCGTCGGCTAAAATCGCGTCAATAATTTTGTTAACGATAAAGCGAATGTTTTCCGAAGTCGGCGCGTCAAGCGTGCGGACGGCGGCTTCGCACGAATCGGCAATCATCAAAACTGCGGTTTCCTTAAATTGTGGCTTTGGTCCTGGATACCGAAAATCAGCTTCACAAACTTGTTTGCATTCTTCATTATTGGAATTTTGTTCGGCATTAGCTTGAGCTTTTTTGAGAAAATAATGCAAGGTTCTGGTTCCATGATGCTGCGGAATAAAATCAACAATTCGTTCGGGCAAACCGACTTCACGCGCCAGCCTGATCCCGTACGAAACATGACTCGTGATGATTTTCGCGCTCTGCAGCGGTTTCAACCGATCGTGCGGATTGCTCCCGCGCTGATTTTCAATAAAATGGTCGGGCGCCGCGAGCTTGCCAATGTCGTGATAGAGCGAACCGACTTTGACCAGCAAAACGTTGGCTCCGATGGCGCGACAGCCGTCTTGCGCGATTTGTCCGACGGCATGAGAATGCTGGTTGGTTCCTGGCGCACGCAGCGCAAGCTGTCCCAAAACGGGCAAGTCGGCGTTGGAAAGTTCGAGCAGCTTAATATCAGTCAGGATACCAAAGAGTGATTCGAAAACCGGAAGCAAGAGTGCTGTCACGGCCGCCGCGATTATCCCGCCGAGCATTCCGCAACCGATTGCCAGCAGCACCGAATTCAAAATGAACGGTTCGCGCATATAGCCAATCAGCGCGATTCCGGTAACCGCATTGACTATGCCAATGAGCAATCCGGCGGTGGTCACGGATTGTCTGGTGTGATAACGAGCAATGCCGTAAATTGACATCGAAGTTGAAATCGCCGCATAAATTGAAAATTCAACTCCGCGCGGAGCAATGAGACCTGCAAGCAGAGCGGTAAAAATGGCGACGATCAAAGCGATTTGCTCGTCAACCAGCAAAGTTACCAGCAAGGCTGAAGATGCAAACGGAATACAAAAAGCCCAAATTGCCGCGTCATTGAGCGGTGCCTGAAAGTTTTCCGAAGCCGTAAAGTTCGCGAGGGCAAAACCGATTGAAATTAAAATCGTTTGCGCCAAAACCGCCAATCCGACAAGCGCAAAGATACGTTCAGAGGATAAAATCAATTTAACAACGGTGCTCCGATGCTGAACGTACTTTCTCGCAATCCAGTAAAATGCCGCGACAAAAAAGAGCGCCCCCAAAAAACGATTTAACTGCCGCGTAGTTTGTCCGTAGGCGCGAATCGCAGTTAGCTGTGAAAGAATCTGCGGAGTAATGGTGTCGCCTTCGCGAGCAATCACCTGGTTGCGTTTAAGAATTATTTGAGCGGGCGGAATTGAACCCGCAGCGAGGTTTTTAGCCAATTGAGTTTTGGCACTGTCGAAAGTCACGCTTGAAACAATCAGCGGAGCTAGAGCCTGATAAAAAACTCCTTTTTCCTGCGTGGTAAAATTGCTGATTTCCCCCATTCGTTCGCGCAATTTAAGCCTTGCGGCCGGCAGCGCGGTCATACTGTTGAGCGGCATAGAGAGCGAAGATAGTTGGTTCGGTTTTTGCGGTTCGATCACCGCAATTTCAGTTTCGAGCACGGGAGCATCCGCCTCATTGTAGATATAGCCCCCGGCGCTTTCGCGCAAAACTTGGGTCAGCAGTTCGAGATCATTTGAGCTGAAATTTCGGGCTGCGATAACTTTAGCAACTTCGACTCCGCCCTTTCCAGTCCAGTTTAATTCGGGTTTTGAAGTATTATCATTAGCGTTTGGAATGATTGTATTTTGTCGCCGTAAATCTTCCCACGCGCCGCGAAAGCTTAAAACGGCTTGTTCCGCGCGATTGGATTCAAAGATAAAAATTGGTTTGACGATTTCGGCGGCGGCTTCGCGCCATTTCTTGGTTTCTGCTTCGTCCGTTTCGATAATGTCGGCGGGCGAAGCAATTGTGTGCCGGACGATATCACCTTCCTTGTAAATCTCCCAACCTGCGTTGCGGGTGTAAGGGTTGACTACCGCCAGAGTTGTGCTCAGCACTAGAAAACCAAAAAAAAACGCCACGCGCAGATTAGGCGGGAGCCGCGTCCAGAAACGGTTGATAAATTTCGACGCGGCATTGCGATACTTCGCCAGCGGCGGCGCCAGATTGAGACGTTTTTTGCTCATTAAAGGCAAGAGACGTATTTGACTCTTGATCAAACGAAAAGTTAACGAACGGCAAATTCAGAAAATCGTTCGGGCTGATTATCTGTTGTTGATCGTTCGTTTGAGATTTCGCTTAAGTTCTTTGCTAAAACTTTGCCGATCTCTTCGAGCAAAGCGCGCAGGGTTTGGGGTTTAATCGCCGAAACCGCGAGGCACTCTGCTTGTTTTTCGATTGAAGTTTGCCTGAGCAACGCGTTAATTTCAACTTCGTCCAGCAAATCGGCTTTGTTAAAAACAATCAGACGCGGAATTTCGTTTAATTTTAAATCGGTCAAAATGCGCTCGACCGATTCAATTTGCTGAAGGCAGCGCGGATTAGAGGCATCAACAACGTGAATTAATAAATCACTCTCGCCGATTTCTTCGAGGGTAGCGCGAAACGCGGCGACGAGAGTGGGCGGCAAATCGCGGATAAATCCAACCGTGTCGTTAATAATAATTTCCTGCTCGACCGGGAGCCGCAATCGCCGCGAAGTTGGATCGAGCGTGGCAAACATTTTCTTTTCAACGTAAACATGGCTCTGCGTCAGCGTGTTTAGCAGCGTTGATTTTCCGGCGTTCGTATAACCGACGAGGGAAACAACCGGCAAATCACGGCGGAGGCGTTCTTTACGACGTTCGCCGCGCTGCCGCGCGAGAGCGTCAATCTGTTTTTCGAGGTGATTAATTTTGTCTCGCACGCGCCGCCGATCCGTCTCGAGTTTTGTTTCACCCGGACCGCGCCCGCCAATCCCGCCCGCCAGACGCGAAAAAGCCGAATCCTGCCCGGCAACAAGGCGCGGCAGCATGTATTTTAATTGTGCCAGTTCAACTTGAAGTTTACCTTCGCGGCTCTGTGCGCGTTGGGCGAAAATATCCAAAATTAGCTGCGGACGGTCAACCACTTTTAAATCCGTTGCTTCACCGATTAAGCGTACTTGAGCGGGTGATAATTCGGCGTCAAAGACAATCAAATCGGCGCCTAATTGCATAGCGCGAATCAGCAATTCTTCGAGCTTGCCTTTGCCCAAAACAGTTTTCGGATCAATAGCCTGTCGGCGCTGAATAATTTTGTCTAAAACAATGACATCGGCTGAGAGCGCCAGCTCTTCGAGTTCCGTCATTGATTCTTCGGCTTCGGTGATTGTGCCGGTGGTGACGCCCACTAAAATCACCCGGTCGCGAGCAGCATTGCGATTGCGCGAAGTTTGGCGATTGCGCGCCATTTCGTCTTCAAGCGAATTAATGAGGGCGAGAAAATCTGTATCAAGCTGAGAAGGAATTTGCGGCGGCAGAAATGCGTAAGGCAGCGTTTGCTTGCCATTTTCATCATGATTTTCGATTAATTTTTCCGCCGTTGTCGGAACCAGATGCGCCGCATAAATTTCATTTGGCAAACCTGTTTCTTCGTCAACCTGAATTGCTGCCATTAAATCAAGTCTGAGCAATGCCAAATCGGTCAAATCGTCCTGCGTCAATTTTTCGCCGCGCAAGTGCGTGTGAACACAGCGCAATCCGCGAAAACGTTCGGCGCTGACGCGAACGCGCTTAAAATCCGGCATCTCGATTTGCTTGGCATTACCGACCATGACGTATTCGACTTTGCCTTTGCGGTCGAGCAGAACGCCGATTTGTCGCCGCGTTTCATGCGAAATCTCGGAAAGCTGGCGAGCCAGTTCAGGCGAAACAATTTCATTTTGAGCGACGCGCCGCGTGTATAGCTTTTCAATCTGGCGCAGTTGGTTGGATTTCAGCCCGTTGGTGTTTCCGTGAATATTGCTAATAAGTTAAATCTCCGGCTCAAAAAAATCAGGGAACTCGGATTATAACACGAACCAAACGTCCGTAAACAAGACTAAAACGTTTTGCAAGAGGGATGAACTCGGTTTTTCTTGTATTTCGCAATTATGCAGTCAAAACAAGAGAAGTGTTTCTTTGTATCTGCTCTCTAATTACTACCCGAAGGCGGACGAGTTATCTTTCCCCACGGTGAAGGTTTATCCGTCGTGCGGCATGTAATGCGAGCGATAAAGTGCGGTGTAAAATATTTGTCGCTGTTCATTTTTGCCGCCTTCAGCTCTTAATTGCTCGAGCGGCGAAATATTTTGGGCGTATGTTGGAAAGCTAACCGCGCAGAGTCCAACTAAATTAAGCAAAAGATACAAAATTTTTGATGCAATCGAGAAATTCATTAGCTCAAAATGTAAGAAATAAGAGATTAATAAAATACCTGAAAAAATTATGAGTAAGCGTTTAACTGAATTAGATAGCATTTGCGAAACTGTCAACGTTTTTGTCAGGCGATCAGAAGCTCAATTATAAAATTATTTATTTATTCTTT
>JBDTZD010000155.1:0-5446 GCA_040005335.1 Pyrinomonadaceae bacterium
TGCTGGATGGGCGAAAAACCGAAATATCAGCGCGAGCATCTCCGTCAAAATCATACAACACCCCGCGCGGTGTTGATGTATTGAGTAAACGCGCCAGACCAATATGATCTGCGCCGCCGACTTTGGTAAACGCGCCGCCGATCAATATTCTGCCGTCTTGCTGCAATGCAAAATCCCAAACTGTATTATCTGCTCCGACGTTTGAAGTTAAAGACGGATCAAGCGAACCATCCGCATTAAGACGCGCATAATGATTGCGAGTTTGACCATTAACAGTGGTAAAAACGCCTCCAATTAGAGTTTTGCCATCCGGCTGCTGCAAAATTGCGGTTACCGATGAATCTATTGTTGGCGTATAAGTGGTATCCAGCAAACCATCATAATTAAGGCGCGCCAGAAAGGAGCGGTTGACACCATTAACGGCTGTAAACATTCCACCGATGATGATTTTCCCATCCGGTTGCAAAACGGCTTTGAAAATCTGAAAGTTGGCACCAAAAGGCGGATTAAATGTGTTATCTACTGAGCCGTCTGAATTTAATCTGGCAGCCCTGCCGCGCACTATACCATTGACTTGAGTAAAAGCGCCGACAATTACAATCTTTCCGTCAGGTTGAAGTAGAATTCCGCGAACTTGGTCACCAGCAGTAGTATTAAAAGATGTATCAAGCGAACCATCCGAATTGAGTCGCACGAGATTTGGAGTGGAACTATCGAATAGTATGATATTACCGCCGACCAATATCTTGTCGTCAGGCTGCACAGCAAGTGAGTAAATGATGCTGCTGGTTGATATTGGCGGTGTAAAAGAGGTATCGCGCGAACCATCCTGATTTAACCGATTAAGATCAGGCGGCAGTTCACCGCCAGCAATAATCTTGCCATCGCTTTGGAGAGCAATAGCGTTAACGCCGCCAAAGCCGGTGCCAAGACCGATGCCCGAAGTGAAACCTGTATCCCTAGTGCCGTCAGTATTCAATCGGAAAATCCAATTTTGCAGTATCCCGTTAACCTGAGTAAACGAGCCGCCAACCAAAATCTTTCCGTCAGGTTGAACCTGTAAATCATTGACAACAGCAGGTGATACAAATGCGAAGTTTACCGTAAAATTAGCATCAACCGAACCGTCTGTATTTAAGCGGAAAAGCGTAACTGGATTAGAGCTAGGTACGAGGATAATAATTTTACCATCCATCTGCACCGCGATATTTGTGGCATATGAATTAAATGGTAATACGCCGGTATAGTTAAGAGATAAGTCGAGTGATCCATCTGTATTTAAGCGGGCAACTCTAGTACGCTGGATACCGTTATAACTACTGAAAGCTCCGCCAATAATTATTTTTCCGTCCGAGGCGAGCTCGACATCATAAATTGTACTATTAGCTCCCAAACCGTTTATATTAAAAGTTGTATCAAGCGAGCCATCGGAATTAAGGCGCGTAATGTGTCCCTGTGTAAATCCGCCGTAAATGGTAAAATTTCCAACTGCGACAATTTTCCCGTCCGGCTGCAAAGCAATTTTATTGACGCTACCGTTGCCGGATAAACCTGCGAACGCGGAGTCAATCGAACCGTTTTGATTTAAGCGGAAAACAGAGTCAAAATAGCCGGCAATCAAAATTTTGCCGTCCGGTTGAATTATTATATCGTTCACGGTGTTTGGCGGATTAAGATTAAAAGAGAAATCGAAAGAGCCGTCAGCATTTAACCGAATAAGGTTAGCGTGCATCGTGGCATTACCGCCTCCGGGAGGCTGGTCGAAAATAGCGAAAGTTCCGCCGACAACAATCTTCCCATCGGATTGAACGGCAAGCGCATTGACGGTTCCGTTGATTCCGGTTGAGTTGGTGAGAACAAAAGAAGTATCTAGTGAACCATCTTGATTCAAGCGAGTGAGCGCGATTCGCGGCAAACCGCCAATGGAAGTAAAAAAACCGCCAATCAAAATTTTGCCATCGGGTTGCACCGTCATGACATTTACAGTTCCGGCACTCCCATACTGGTTTATAATCTCACCGGTACTAAATGAAGTATCAAGCGTACTATCTGAATTAAAACGAGCAATTCCACTTCGCCTCACTGAATTTACTCTGTTAAAATTACCACTGACGAGAATTTTCCCATCAGGTTGAAGAGTGAGGCTATTTGGATACGCAAGCATAGATGTTCTCTCGACATTAATATTAAAAGTCGGATCAACTTCGCCTGCGCCGAAAGCGTTGATAATGCTGACGAAGCAAACGACAAATAAAATTCCGGCAACGGCTTGAAGTAAGGTGCATTTGGTGAGTGTCATAATTGTTATTTCCTGAATTCAAGGAATTTTAAGATTGAACGTGGTGATCATTATAAACGTAAATTAAGATTATAAAAAGAAAAAGTGAGAAACCGCGCTGGATTTCTCACTTTTAGTAAATACATATTTGGGCTAAAGTTTTACTGTTTTCGATATTTTCCGAGCAGATTCGTCCAGGCTTTTTTAAGCTGTTGATATTCGTTCGGACAACGCACGGCGCGCGGTTTTGGCAGCAGGCCTTTAGTGACGAGAGTTTCGTATTTATCAGGGTCTTTGCCGTAAAGACTGCACAGCAAATTGTAAAAACGCTGCTGGTCGAGCGAGTGTTCGTCGTAAAACGGCAAATCTTCTTTGCTCGTTGACTGAGCTTGGAGTCCGAATAATTCGGCGGCGGCAATGGTCGAACGCGCTCCGTTTTCTTTTAATTCTTCGAGACAAATATAGGTCGAAAGTCCGTCGGCAGAATCCTCTTCTTTGCCTGTAACTGGCAACTGGTACGCATCAATCAAGGCGTGCCCAAGCTCGTGCAAAAAAACGAACTGAGCGGCATCGAACATATCCTGCGTGGCTTCGGTGTCGCCGCGCCCGCTCTTTTTAAAAAGTGTGTAAAAATTGTCGAGCAGCTCGTAACAAAGCGTGACCGAATGGTCAGCAGGATTATAAAAGGCGTTGACCTGTCCGCAATCGCGGGTAACGAGCGTAATGTCGTAAGGCAGGGCAAGTGATTTGTTTAAATCTTTAGCGGCGCTTTCCAAAACTTTTTCCTGGCGCAGGTTGTCATTGATTTTTTGATAACGCGAATCCTGGACTTCAACATATTCAACCAGAAAATCGCCGTTATCGGGCGTTTCGCTTTTCCTCGTGGTATCGGATTTGGTATCGCCTTTTTTACTCGGCTTTTTAGCGGAAGAATTAGCGACGGGTTTTGAATCATTAGAATTCTTAAGACCATTGCGATTGTCATTTTCATTGCCGCAAACACAGCCAAAAGCAATTATTAGCATCGCAAAAATTATTAACAAATTAAGGGCGTTTTCTCGCGCCGAACGGGAAGTTTTAAACATACATTTTGATTCCTAAGTTTTTGAAAATGCGGAAAGCTTGATTTGCAGATTTTACTCCAGTCGCAAAAACTGTCAACTCTGGAAATCTGCTTTGAGTTTATACGTGTTTATTCTAATTTATTGCAAAGCCGGAATTGGCTTATGTTAATTTGCTTTTTGTTTGTAGTCTCTTTCCTCGTATAATGCAAACGCGGACGGTTCAACTCTGCCGTCAGCAGAAAGTTTATTTTCAAATGAAAAAATGTCCAGTTTGCAACCGCGCTTACAATGACCCGACACTCAACTTTTGTCTCGAAGATGGTGCCACGCTTATCGTCCAAACCGGAGGCTTTGGGCAGACTCAGCCACAAAATTTTGTTACCGCGTCGCAGATGCAGGGGCGAAAGAAATCAAATCCGCTCGTTTGGATTGTGGGCGTTTTGGGCGTGCTGATTGTAATTGGAGGAATTGGCGCAGTCAGTCTGATTGCGCTTATTGCCGCAGGCGGCAACAACGGCAATAACGGCAAGCGAACTATCAATTCAAACGGCGGCGGTTATGGAACAAATTTCAAAGTATCCAACGACGCTAGCAATTCATCTCTGCAAAAAGGGGAAAACATTGATTTTACGCGCTGGGGCGAACGCAAAACGGCGATGGGTGAAACAAAGCTTGCCGGTGACGAATTTCAAGTTTCCGCCCTGAAAAACGGATATTATTATGTCGTCATCGCTTCGAGCAAATTTGAGGACAAATATTTAACTAACGACGCGACGGTCAAAGTGACGACTCACAGCGTCACTGGCAATTCACCCTCGCTCGGTTACGGAATAATAGTCAATAGTGATGTTGACCCGCTCAAAAGCGATTATGCTTTTTTGATTCGTTCGGACAATCAGACCTTTCGCATCGTCCGGCATCAAAGCAATGAAGAAGAAACGGTGACAAAATGGACATTTGCGCCGCAAATTCGCACCGGAACGCAGACCAACCAGCTCGAAGTTCGCTCCGCCGACACCAAATTAGCTTTTTACATTAACGGACAACTGGCGACGAGCGTTACTGACGAAAACGGCTCCGATCAGGGAATAGTTGGGCTTTACACCAGCGACACTGCGCCAATCGGGTTTTCAAATTTGCAAGTTATTAAAAATTAAATTCAATACTCTGTAATCTAAACTTGTGAATGTTTTGAGTCCCGCATTTATGCGGCAAAAAGCCTGCTCAAGCAGTGACTCAAAACTTTTGTCGAATGTTAAAAAGCTTAAATTACAGAGATTCAATACTCGTAATTTAAGTTTTGTTGCACTTCTGTCGCGCGAGCGACAAATTGATTTTAGCCGTGTCTTTTAAGGCACGGAATATAATAATTCAAGTTTCTGTCGCGTCAGCGACAATTGAGT
The DNA here is from genome assembly GCA_040005335.1 of Pyrinomonadaceae bacterium. GTDB lineage: Bacteria > Acidobacteriota > Blastocatellia > Pyrinomonadales > Pyrinomonadaceae > JBBQUS01. The sequence continues at coordinate 4,746 of JBDTZD010000155.1, forward strand.
TTATTCTTTTTCAATTGTCGCTGACGCGACAGGCATTTTTGCTAAACACAGCGCAGTCCATAAATGAACTGCCTAAATTCAGATGGTCGCTCGCGCGACTTAAATTCGCAACTAAAGAACTTAATTGACAGTGTTCTTAAGTTGTTTAATCAGTTTGGCAAGCTTCTGAGTCCAAACTTTCAAATCAAAATTTTGCGGATCATCATGCGCGTCTTTAATTCCGGCATCAATTGCGGCATGAAAAGCTGGAATCAGCCAACTGCCGCGCCGGACGCTGGCGCAAACATAAAGCAAAGCCAGTCTGTCATATTGCTGATCGCTAAAACCCGGTTGCGGCGCAATCGCGTCATTATTTTCAAGCGGCTCGCGCTTAGAGTCACGGCGGCGCGGTTGGACGAGTTCGATGTGAAGCTGTAGCCCTTTACCGTCCAGTTTTAAAAAATCACGGGCGAACTTTGTTCCCCAGCCTTTGCTGACAGTTACGCCAAAATCCGTGGTGGTAATTGATTCGCCCGCGCGATTGACAAAAACGTGAGCCACGGGCAGCTGCAGCCATTTTTCAAGATTATTACCGCTCCACGTTGCTTCATTAATTTCAGCTGGAAACGGAGCGTCTTTCAGATACGGGTCGGAAGTGTCGTGAATCAAAAAATAAAGCGCCTGCACTAGCGCGCCGTTCGGCTGTTTTGCTGTTGAAAGCG
>JBDTZD010000061.1:0-5382 GCA_040005335.1 Pyrinomonadaceae bacterium
CTTCGAAAATTTCCCAATCGTGACGCTGCTCTGCGGTTTTCTCAAAAAGCGGCACAGAAATTCGCGCCGTGTTGCGCACCGCCAGTTGATGAAAAGCGATGTCATAATGAGCGACTTCTAAACCCGTTGTCGGCGGCAAAATAATATCTGCAAAACGCGTCGTCTCGTTGAGATAAATATCAACGGCAACGTAGAAATCAAGTTTTTCAAACGCCTTCTCAAGCTGTTTGCCGTTTGGCGTGGACAACACGGGATTACCGGCAATGGTGAAAAATCCTTTGATATTTTCCGCTTCAATTTCTTCGGCGAGCGCGGCAACCGGCAGTTCGCCGTCAAATTCCGGTAAACCCCGTACCTGTGTTTGCCAGCGATTAAAAACATTCGCGCCTTTTTTTGCTTTCTGCAAAATATCAAACGCTGGAGCGGTAAACATCGCGCCGCCCGCGCGGTCAAAATTGCCGGTTAAAATGTTGAGAACATTAATCAGCCATTGACAGAGAGTGCCAAATTTTTGAATTGAGACACCAATTCTGCCGTAAACAACCGCCGTTTTCGAGGTGGAAAGATCAACGGCCAGACGGCGCACGTCTGCGGCGGAAATACCGGTCAAATCCTCAGTTTTTTCGGCTGTAAAATTACGAGTAAGTTCCTGCAACCGCTGAATGTCGCTCAGGTCAATCAAATCCAGGCGAGCATTTGTTATGTTTTCGTCGAGTAAAACATTGACCAGCGCGAGGAGCAAATAAACATCTGTTGCCGGTTTGATAAAAAAATGTTCGTCCGCGATTTTGGCGGTTTCGGTCTTGCGCGGATCAATGACAATAAACTTTCCGCCGCGTTTTTGAATTTCGCGCAAACGGTTTGCAAATCCTGGCGCAGTCATCATCGAACCGTTTGAAGCGAGCGGGTTCGCACCCAAAATCAACATCAAATGGGTTCGATCAATATCGGGAACGGGCAGCAAAAACCCATGACCGAACATTGCCCAGGCAGCAAAATGATGCGGCAGTTGGTCAACCGAAGTCGCCGTAAAATTGCTGCGAGTCTTTAAAGCACGCAAAAAATTCGGACGCGTAAGCAGCGTTCCCGAATTATGCACCGACGGATTTCCGGTGTAAGTCCCGACCGCATCCGCGCCGTATTTGCTTTGAATTTCTTTAATTCTGCCCGCGATTTCGTCAAACGCTTCTGTCCAGCCGATTTTCTCCCAGCCATTTGTAGTGCGGCGAACCGGAGTTTTCAAACGATTTTCGTCGGCGTAAACGTCTTTGAGCGCGACGGCTTTTGGACAAATGTGACCATGGCTCAAAGGGTCCTGAGAGTCGCCTTTAATCGCCAAAATTTGATCGCCCTCGTCAACAGTGATTTCGAGGCCGCAAATTGCTTCGCACAAATTGCAGGCGCGAAAATGGGAGCGCGTCCGAATGTTCGTCGGCATAGCTAATGACTCCTCAAGATTATTAAAAATTTGAGAACGTTAGAGACAGCAACTTTAACATCTTTCGGCTGCGTTCTTAGTCTCTCCGCTCATTTTGTTCAAGACCTTCGCAGTTTTCATTGCCAAAACCTTCTAATTTTTTGTCAAACAGATTCGAAAAAAATCACTTGCCGTATTCGGCTTTTTCTTTTTCGAGTTCTGCCAACAGATTTTTGTCCGATTCGCGCAGCGAGTTTCTCTCTTTGAGTCGTCGGATTAACGCCGTCGCTTTGTCCATAAATCCGGCGGCTTTTGAGTTGTCGCCTTTTTTGCTATACGCCGTTGCCATTGAACGATAAACTTTGGCTAATTCCGCTTGATAAGACGTGACGGTTTTGTCGGTTTCAACGACCTTTTCTAATTTAGCCCGTGCATCCTGCAAATATTTCAAAGCATCGTCCGTTTTGCCAAGCATTAAAAGCGAATCGGCAATTTCATTTTCAATGACTGCCACGCCCCTCACATAATCATTTATGTCGGGCGAAATTTTATTGAGCTTTGCCAACGGCTCGAGGGCTTTTTGGGCAAATTCGATGGCGCGGTTCGGTTCATTCGACAAACGGTAACCTTGTGCGATGCTGTAATAACTCATCGCCAAATCGTAAAGCGCATATGATTCGTCCGGTTGTTTTTCCAGCGCCTTCGCATTGAAATCAATCGTTTTCAAACAACTTTCGACAATTTTTTGCCCATCGCGTTTTGCCAGATAAACGTCGCAACGGTGAGAATCGTTCATCCACGCGGTTCTTCTAAGCGAATAATCTTCCGGTTTCAGTTTGACCAGTTCGCCCGTCAGAACGTCGGATTCATCAATGTCCCTGATTGCTCCGTCAAAATCTCCGGTGTTGGATTTCAGACGGCTAAAGGCTCTTAAAACTCGCGGATAGGCTTTGCGCGTGAAAAAATGTTCGGGATTTTTTTTGAGAACTTCCTTGATAATCGCGGATGATTCATTGAGCAGTTTCGAGGCTTTTTCGTTTTCGACGTTGACAATCGGAATGGCGGCGTAATCCGACAGTAAAACTGCCAGCCGGTTTTGCAAATCTGGCGAATCCGGTTTTTCGGCGACCAGCTCTCGACGCAGCGCAATGGCTTTTTCAAAATATTCCTCCGCCTGTGCCGTGTCCACGTTCCACATCAGAGTTTGAGCGGTGACTTGATAATTTTTCGATAATGCCTCTTTGTTTTTCGGCTCGTTCGGATTGACGGCAAAAACCGATTCGCGGAGTTTTTGCGCTTTCCGGTAGCTTTCAAGCCCGGCGTTGATGTCGCCCAGATTCGGAATGTTGACCGCGCCTTGAACTTCGCCGATTTTTTCGTAAGCCGTCGCCAGTTCGAGTTGCAATTCCGCATCGCCTTCGGCTTCCCGCGACAGACTATCGAGGTATTCGAGCGCGGTTTTGATAATGATTTCGCGCGCCTTTAACGAGCCTTCGAGGTCTTCAATTTCTGGGAAAACATCAAACAGATATGAGTTAGCGAGTTTTCGGACATCGTTGAAACGCTTTTCGGCTTTGACGCGCTCGGCTCGCGCGATTCTTGCTTGCCACAAAGTTGTCGCCACACCGCCGAGTATCGCCAGCAGAATCAATGCTCCGGCAACAACCGCTAAACTGTTTCTTTTGACAAACTTTTCCGCCCGATATGAAAATGTGTTTGGGCGAGCGGTGACGGGCAATCCTTCCAGATGGCGGCGGATGTCTTCCGAAAGATTTTCGGCTGACGAATATCGCCGCTCTGGTTCTTTTCTCAAAGCTTTGAGAACGATATTGTCCAAATCACCGCGCAGACTGTTTGAACTCAGATTGATTTTTTGCGGGTTTGTCTGATGAGATTTGCCTTGTTTAGTGTTTTTATCAAAAGCCTGAATTCTGGTTGGTGTTTCTGAAATCTCTACCGGCTTGATTCTAGTTTTCGCCTCTGTTTTTTCTTTAGATGATTTTGAAATCGTCTCAATCAGCGAAGACGGCGGCGGCGGGTCAATTTCGATAACCGCTTGGTAAATAGACTTTAAATCGTTTTCCTGCCGTTCAAACGGACGATGCCCGCTCAAAAGCTCATATAAAATTACGCCTAAACTGTAAACATCCGTTGCCGTTGTGACGCTTTCGCTGCGGAGTTGTTCGGGCGAAGCGTAAGAAGGAGTCATCACCCCGAGTCTAGTAATCGTCGCCGCATTCGAGTTTTCAAGCTCCGTGACGAGAATTTTGGAAATACCAAAGTCGAGCAGTTTCGGAATGCCTTCTTCGGTGACGAGAATGTTTGAGGGTTTCAAATCACGATGAACAACCAGATTGCGGTGTGCAAAGTTAACCGTCGCACAGACTTTGCGGAATAATTCGAGCCTCTGTGTCAAATCCAAATCGTGCTTGTTGCAGTAAACGTCAATCGGCAAACCATCAACATATTCCATTGCCAGAAACGGAATTTTATCCTCAGTCGTTCCGGCATCGAGCAGTCGCGCGATGTTTGGATGGTCTAAGGACGCAAGGATTTCGCGCTCCTGCTGAAAACGGCGGCGGAGCGCGCTCGTGTTCATTTCGCGCTTGAGCAATTTCAGCGCAACTTTCTGTTCAAACTTTCCGTCCGCACGCTCGGCGAGATAAACCGCGCCCATTCCGCCGTGGCCAAGTTCTCCGACGATTCTAAATGCACCGACATTTTGCCCGATTAATCCCTGTTTCGCTTCTTCTTCATCAAAAAATTCTTTTGAGAATTCAACTGCCGGTAAATTCATTAAATCTTCGGCTTCTTTTTCAAAAGCTATCAGCGATTCGACTTCCCTCAGGATTTCGGCGCTCACGCCGGAGTTATCTAAGAAATTCTGCCGTTCCGCAGCGTCGAGCGGCAAAACTTCCTGCAGCAGCTCTTTTACTTTTTTCCAATTTTCCGTTTGCATACTTAGAGTTTTCCCCAAAGTCTTTTTTAGACATGCGTAATCGGACAGAGGAATCAGCCAAAAAAATTATCAAGCGGTCAAGTTTTTTTATTTTTGATTTAATTCGCGGTAAAGCCAGAGCCGCGCTGACTGCCATTCGCGCCCCACTGTTCTTTCGGAAATTCCTAAGCTTTCGGCAATTTCCTGATTACTCATTCCGCCGAAAAAACGCATCTCGACAATTTTCACTTGTTGTTCGTCAAATTTTTCAAGCCGCTCAAGAACTTCATTTAAAATCAGAATTGAATCGGCGCGCTCTTCGACCGGAATCTGCACGTCGTCAATTGAAAAATGAATCGGATGATTGCCGCGCTTCTTTGTAGCGTGCTGGCGGGCGTGGTCAACCAGAATCTGCCGCATCAGGCGCGAAGCAATGCCGTAAAAATGGCTTCGATTCTGCCAGTCAATGCCCGATTGCTCGCTTAGTTTGAGGAATGCTTCATGAACTAGCGCAGTCGGCTGCAAGGTGTGATTAGAACGCTCTGAGGACATCAAACGACGCGCCTGTCGTTTTAATTCGTCATAAACAAACGGCAGCAGGCGCTCCTTTGCTTCTTCCTTGCCGTCGTTCCAGTCTTGCAGAATTTGCGTAATTTCCGATGATTGTTTCTCGCTCATAAGGACTTTTCGGGGAGGATCTCGCGGCGGCATTGTAATTCATTTTCAGCTGAAAAGAAATGTTTTGAAGAATTTGTGGCTGTCTTTCTCAAATTTCGACGCATATACAACTGAGAACGCAAATCACAACTGTTACGGAGGAATATATGCGGACGATTTCTAGTTTTTTCAAAAACACTTTAGCAATTGCCACTTTGATTTTGATCATCGCGGCGGTCAATGCAGCGGCGGCAACTTTTACGGTAACGAACACCAACGACACCGGCGCGGGCAGTCTGCGGCAGGCGATTTTAGACGCGAACGCGGCGGCGGGCGATGATATTATCGCTTTCGATTCGAGCTTTAATGT
>JBDTZD010000339.1:0-18185 GCA_040005335.1 Pyrinomonadaceae bacterium
GGTGGTTGCCCTGGAACGCAAGGTCCGAGTTGGCAAAAGCGAGTTGAGCAATAACCAGTTGGAGAGGCTTTGGCATCTTCGATGAGTCGCCGATGCCGAGCAGACCGAGCGTCTTCTGCACCTTCGGATTATCAGGATCATCGGAGCCAAGCTCGAACACGTCCGGCTTTTTGAGCAATAGGAGGTGCTTCATGCCCATCGCTGCCACGCCTGCGTCGTACATTCCCGGGAGGAGTTTGGAGCGCGGGTCGTTTGCATCTGAACCCGTCATCCCCGCCGGTAGCGGCGGCGCGGATTGAAGAGCAAACGGATTCCCACTGTCCTGGTTGGCAGGTTTAGATTCCGGCGTCTTCATAGGTTCGGGCGACGGCGACGGTGTGGTCGTTTGCGCCAGCGTCTTGGCTGCAAAACATGAGCACAAAATAAGGGAAGTTGTTAGTAAACGTAAAGCGATAATGTGTCTTCGATTCATCTTTTCTCCTCTTGCTGGTTTTGACGCAACATAGTTTGCATAATCCTAATCTCAGCGCGCTGCCCACTGTCAACATCTGTGGCGAAATTAAATAGTTCAGCATCCTGTCCGGCGCCGGCCGTCTCGAACAAATCCTTGACCATCACGAGCGCTCCATTGTGGTGCTGAATCATTCCGGCCAAAAACTGATAATTGAACTCCGCGCCCTTTGCTTTTCTTAAGTGGTCCATCTGCTTTGGGGTCAGCATTCCAGGCATCAGCATCTGATGGCTCGACATGTCCATGCCTGGCATATCCATGCTTTCCATTCCCGGCATTGGAGGCTGTACCGGCTCTCCCCTGGTTTCGAGCCACCGTTTCATAAAATTCATTTCGTCTGACTGTGAGTGGCTGATGCGCGCTCCAAGCAACCGAAGATCCTTATTATCCGTCTGCGACTCGATGAGCGCCGTCATCTCAACCGCTTGCGCGTGGTGCATGATCATCCCCTGCATGAACTCCGTATCCTTTGGTGAACGGGGCGGCAATGTCGCCCTCGTCGATGTGGGCAGTGTTCGGGAAGGCTCTCCTGGCGCACCGGGCTGCACGATAACCGGTGTCGGCGCTTTAGAATCAGCCTGCTGTGCGCAGATAGGCAGCGATAAGAAACATGCGAGAGCACCAGCGGCCATGAGCCCGCTTTGCTGAGTCGCTGCAAAACTGATTATTGTCCGCAGCTTAAGCTTGATATTGAAAGGAAACGACTGCATTGGCGTTGGTTGATCTGGTAATAAGCATATGTTTTACCACAAATATGAGATAGGCGCTACTCCATAAGAGCAGTGTCCGCATGCGACTAGCGATGAACGTAAACATTCCCGCTAAAGGTGAACGGCTTGACCCGCAATGAGCGCGACGAAAAAAGCTGCGGCCGTTAAGGTAGATTGCCAACCTATGCTTCCTCCCGATGCAAAATCATGGTCACATTCACATAGTTAGAGATGTTTACCACGTTTTTTCATTTAGAGTCTTGCCAATAACTGCGCTTTCTTTGCTTCGAATTCCGATTCGCTCAAGGCACCGTTTTTTCGTAAACTGTCAAGCTCTGAAATCAATTCCAGCGGATTTTTCTCCTCACTCTTTCTTAAGCCGGGATGTCCCTGTTCCAGCTGCTCTTTGGCGTTGAGCATTGCTTTCTTCAAACGAATGGGTTGTCCAATCCAACTAAACTTATTAATCCCCGATTCGCTGGCAGTCAGTATTTCAATGTTCCCGTAATTTAACAATCGCCCCACAAAGGATTGTTCCAGTTTAACGTCATTAACCTTTTCGAGAGACGAATCCGTCACATCCTTATTGAAAATTCCGGCAATCTTCATCACTCTCCAGTTGGTGACAATAAACCGACGATTGCGCCAAATCAAAACATCTCGCGCGATGCTGGATAATGGGAGCAGCAGCAAAAAGTAACACAGTAAAATAAGCGGGTTCGGAAACCAGAACCAATAGACAAGTGAAATCAAAATAAGAGTGACAATTGTTAAAATGCCTTCAGAAAAAATTTCAGACAGTAGAATGAGCCAGTGCTGGCGGGTGACGAAGATAATCTGTTCATCTTCTCCGAGCAAATTTTTAAGATATCGGTCTGCCATTTGGTTAATCTTGAGTACAATCGGCGATTATTGTACTACATCATCTAACTTCAATCTGAGGCGAGAAATATATTGGTGATTTTTAACCGTTCATTTCCATTAAATTGTTACAACAATTTTGACTAACCCAACTAAAGGAGGTTAGTTTTTTTCGTCCGGGTGTTTGTGTTCGTGAAAGCGATGCAGATGCGGATGCGAATGCACTTCGCCGGAAGGGTGCGAATGACGGTGCGCGTGAATTAAATTCGTGCTTTCGAGCAGCACGTTATCAGCTAAAATCTCAGCAGGCGTACCTTCACCGACAACCCGGCCATTTTGGAAAACAAAACAGTAATCAGCGATGTCCTCGACAATATCCAAATCATGAGTTGCCGTGATAATCGTTTTTGCTCCGCCCCAACCCACCAGGAAATCTACGACTCTCCCCTGACTTTTCGGGTCAAGCGAGGCGGTCGGCTCGTCCAGCAGCAGCACTTCCGGATCAAGCACTAAAACAGAAGCGAGAGCGACCCGCTTTTTCTCGCCACCTGACAGACGATGAGGCGAGCGGTCTTTCAGATGCTCAATTTCCATCATTTCAAGTGTTTGCGCAACGCGGTGACGAATTTCATCTTTTGACCAGCGGAGTTGAAGCGGTCCAAAAGCAACTTCATCAAAGACTGTGGGATTAAAAAGCTGCACGTCCGGGTTTTGAAAGACGAGCGCGACGCGGCGGCGAAAACTAAATGCAAATCTTTGATCTTGAAATGCTTGCTCAGTAATTGGATCGCCAAAAGCTGTTATTGTGCCGCTGTCGGGAAAGTAAAGACCGTCAAGCAAGCGTAAGAATGTTGATTTACCCGAACCGTTCGCGCCCAAAATTGCCACCCGCTGGTTTTGCCGGATCGAAAGGGACAATCCAGCAATTGCTGTCACATCATTATAATGGTAAGTCACATCGCTGACTTCAAAGACGTTAGCTGAAACAGTTTTCATGAACTAAAATTAAAGTTTACCAATGATTGCAATGAGTCATGCCGTCCAAGCCAGAACGCGATTACTGCAGCCGCCAAAAACATGCTGAGAGCCAGCCAATCATGACGGCGAAGCGCAAAATCGTCGAGCGTATAAACTTCACCGCGAAAGCCGCGCGACTGCATCGCTAGATAAACTTCTGCGTTTAATTGAAAACTTTTCGTCAATAAAACACCAACGCTAGCCGCCGCAAGTCGTCGTTTTTCCCCGGCTTCGAGCGAGCCGATCATCCGGCTTTGTCTGGCTTCAAACATATTTTGCGCCGTTTCCAGCATTACGAATAGATAACGATACGTCATTCCCAAAATTACAACGAAAACCACCGGGACGCGCAACACCCGCAGCGCCTTTAGAATGTGAACCCAAAGCGTGCACAAAACCAGCAGCAAAGAAAGCGTAACCGTCGTTTCAACCCGGAGAATTAGATAAGCGGCGCTGGTAATTCCCTGCCACGTAACTGTCCAGCCCAATAATGGCAGCTGAAATAATGAATCTCCAGGCGTTGTGAAAATTGCCGGAATCGCAATCACACCGGTAAAAGTTAACGCTCCCAGCCAGGCTCTCGTCGCCAGCGTGCGAAGCGGAACATTGGACAAAACCGCGAGCAAAACTGCAAACAATAAAATAATTACAACTGTGAACAGGTTGCGCGCGAGCGTGACGTCAAGTATTAGCGCGAAAAGTCCGATTATTTTGACGCGCGGGTCAAGTTTTTGGAGCAAGCCATCTCTGCGCGCCAACTCTTCAGCGAAAATTGACTGCTCCATTTTGCGCACTAAATTTGTTAGTGTGCGTTCGACAAAGCTGCTCCGGCGCTTTTTGCGCGGCGGAGCAGCGAACTTGATTTCTATGTTTGAGATATTATCCGCCACACTCACTTTTGCCGACGTCGGCTAATTATTCCGGCAATCCAGCCAAACAGTAAAAAAACCAGAATGATGCAGCCAGCTCCAAACATTGCCGATAAGATATAACCAAACGCTGGACTGCTCATAAACGCGGGGGCGTAGCCAGCGATCGGTGCTGTCCAGATGCCAGCGAGTTGCGCTAGTCCTTCGGGCGCAGCAATCGGCGGTACTATGTTGTTTGACGCGGCAGCAATCTGATCACGGACGGTAGGGTCGGCGAAATCCTCTGCGCTCCATTCGCCCCACGCTGTTCCGGCCGCTAGAAGTCCGAGCGGAGTTAAAATCATCAGAGCGGCGAGACCGATCCATAATGACCGGGTTGCGCGCCAGCCGTAAATCGGCGCGGCGCCTTCGTCTTGAGCATTTGGCGCGGTCAATTTAAGGAGCGATAAATCCGTCCGCTGAAGATAGGCGACGACGCCTCCCGAAACAATTAATTCGGCCAGTCCGGCGAAAGTTAAATGTCCAATCATCATCGCTGGAATCGCAATACTCAATGGATAAGGAGCATATAGGGGCGCGCCGCTGGCATCGTGAAACAGCATTGGTTGAATTCCAAACTCGATGCTGGCGCAGAATGCAGCTGCATTGATAGCGGCATATCCAGCCAGCGCTGCCGCAACTACTCGCCGCTTTGAAGTGAGCGCTGCCCTGCCCGCGATAATTCGATAAACCAGGCTTGCCACGAGCGAGCCGACCACTGCCATGTTAAATGAGTTAGCGCCAAATGCCGTAATACCACCGTCGCCGAAAAGCAGAGCCTGAATTAGAAGCGCCACCGAGATCGCCAGCATTGCCCCCCACGGACCCAAAACGATTGCCGCAATTCCGACACCGATGGCGTGCCCGGTTGTTCCGCCAGGCAGCGGAATATTGAACATCATAATAACGAATGAAAAAGCGGCGAAAACCGAAAGCAGCGGCACCATCCGTGTATTTAATAATCGCTTGACGCGCTTTATGGCGACATACCAGAACGGAGCGGCAGCAGCATAGAGCGCTGCACAGGTGAGAGGACTTAGATAACCATCGGGAATGTGCATAAAATCAAATCAATTCCGCAAAAGCTTTTAAGAAAACAACCATCGTAATATTACAAAATTACAATTCGTAGCACGCAAGATTTAAATCATACCCTAAATTAGAAAACAGCGGATGTTACCCAAGCAACATCATTTAAATTTACTTACTACTTTTTTCGACCGCGTGTTTGTGGTGATGCTCGCTCTGTCGCTCTGAGTTTCCGTTACGTCCGGTGATATTGCGAGCGGCAAGCGTGACAAAAAGCTCACCGTGTTTAACGCCTTTTAAGCTCAGCAGCGAATTGGCTAATGCTCGAATCCGGCGAACTTCCCCGCGTAAAACAATTACTTCCATACAATCGTCGTGACTGACGTGAACATGCAGAACCGAAATCACCGAATCATAATGTTTGTGCTGCAAATCAGCCATTTTGTCTGACAAATCTTTGGCGTGGTGATCATAAACTAACGTCAGAGTGCCCAATACTTCGTCCGCTTCGGAGGCGTTTGTAAGTTTTGATTTAACGAGCGCGTCGCGCATTAAATCGCGCAGCGCTTCGGAGCGATTAAGATAGCCTTGTCCGGCAATCAATTCATCAAAGCTTTTTAATAATTCGTCTTCGGCACTGACGCCAAATCTTGAAATGTCGCTCATTGAATTTCTCTTTTCCAATTTACGGCTAAAATTGCCGTTCGGATTGTTTTAAATTTTTGAGGGTTAGCTGCTCTCTGCCAGAAGACTATATCTTATTTTAATCGTTTGGGCTGAGGCTAACCAGCCAATTTTACCAACTATTGTTTAACTAATCTCAGATGACATAATGAAGTGGCAAGAAAATAAAATAACCGATCAATCTCTTTTGACAACCCGTTTTGACAATATTCGAGTTAATCTGTTTTTAAACTTTTGATGCGCGATGTATGATTTAATAATGTTCTGAATATTTACCCATATTGTTTTAATTGAAAAGAGGAGTTTTTATGGAAACAGCACAAAAACAACAAAATCCACTCAGAGAACTAGCTAAATTCGGTCAATCGCCTTGGCTCGATTACATTCGCCGCGACCTTTTCACAACTGGCGAGCTGCGCCGGCTGATTGAAGAAGACGGACTAAAAGGAATGACCTCTAATCCGGCAATTTTTGAGAAAGCAATTGGCAGCGAATATTACAAAGATTCGATTACCGAACTCGCGCTTGAGAAAGGTTTGAGCGCAGTCTCTCTTTACGAGAAAATTGCGATTCAAGATATTCAATCTGCGGCCGACGCCCTCCGTGGGGTTTATGATTTGACCAATAAACACGACGGTTACGTTAGTTTGGAGGTTTCTCCCGCACTGGCTGACGATACGGAAAAAACAATTGACGAAGCCAGACGTTTATGGCAAGCCGTCAATCGTCCGAATTTAATGGTCAAAGTTCCGGCAACAGCGGCAGGTGTTCCGGCGATTAAACAACTTATTTCCGAAGGTATCAACATTAACGTCACGCTTTTGTTCGCGCAGGATGCTTACGCCAAAGTTGCCGAAGCCTTTGTCGCTGGAATCGAAAACCGCAACAGCAAAGGTGAAGATATAAGCCACGTCGCTTCAGTCGCCAGTTTTTTCGTCAGCCGAATTGACAGCCTGGTTGATAAAGAAATCGAAGAAAAATTAACAGCCTCAAATAGCGACGAAGAAAAAGCTTTGCTGCAAAGTTTGCTTGGCAAAGTCGCCGTGGCAAACGCAAAAATGGCTTATCAAATTTACGAGAAAGTTTTTAGCGGCGACCGTTGGGAAAAACTCGCAAATAAAGGAGCACAAACGCAGCGCGTTTTGTGGGCTTCGACGGGAACTAAAAATTCGAATTACAGTGATGTTCTTTATATCGAAGAACTCATTGGCAAAGATACCGTCAACACTATTCCCCCTGCAACCTGGGATGCTTTCCGCGACCACGGCAAACTGCGTGAAAGTTTGACTGAGAACGTTGAAGGCGCTAAACAAACTTTGGCTAATTTGGAAAAGAGCGGAATTTCTCTTGAAGCGGCGACCGATAAATTACTAACCGACGCAGTGCGCCTGTTTGTTGAACCGTTTGACAAGATGATTGCTGCCGTAGAACAAGCTATTTCAAAAAATATAGCGACGTAAATGCTATTTGTCTGAGTAAACGCTGAAAACTATAGCAAAATCAAACCTCGCCGCAGGCTTTCCGTGACAGCTTCGGTTCGGGTTGTCACATCCAATTTGGCGAAAATTGATGAAACGTGGAATTTGACAGTGTGTTCCGAAATGTTCAAACGATAAGCGATAAGTTTATTGCTAATTCCTTCCGCCAGCATTTCGAGTATTTCCTTTTCGCGCGGCGTTAAAGATTCGCTCTGTAAACTTAACTTCGGATTGCTCGACAAATAGTTTTCCGAGGCGAATGAAAAATCGTCTCGACTATTTGCGCCCGATAACAACAGTTCCAATATTTCCGGCGAGGCGACGAACAAATTTTCAGCGGCGGCGACAATCGCCGCTCCTATCTCTTCGGCTGCCGCTTCGCGCGAGAGGATGCCGCGCACGACTCCGCTCTTCAATGTTTTAGAAGTCAATTGCCGATTTTGCAGTTCTTCTGCTAACAACAGAATAACTGCCGGGAAAACCTCGTTCTCCTTACTTAAAAATTTTATCAGCGCGTCAAAGTCGCCTTGATGCGCGATGTCTAATAAAACGATATCCGGCGGATGATCAAAAAGAAAAGCGGGATCGAGCGCTGAGGAAAGATTTACCGCGCTTGATCCCGCCATTACAAAACGATGATCGGAATTGACGAGCGATTCCAACCCGGCTCGAACGATTGCTGTTTGAGCCATGATAAAAACCGTCACTCCGGTTTGTCCTGTTTGCCGCTCATCTTTCATTAACGTCTTCTGTGTCTGCCGCCGCCACCGCGTCTTTCACGAGCGGGACGTTCGCCGAGCGTGATTTCCAACTCTCTCAGTTCGCCGCCGCGCAGGAGTTTTGCTTTGACAGTTTGTCCGGCTAAATTTCCTGATAAAATCCTCTGCACATCATTGATGTCAATTGTCGGCTGATCTTCGAGCATCAGCAAAACATCACCAATCATGATTCCGGCTTTATCGGCCGGACCATTTGGTTCAATCATCAACATTATTAATCCGCTGGTTTGTTCCAGGTTTAACTTTTCACGAACATTTTGCGGCAACGGAACGGGCTGTGTGCCAATTCCTAGGAATGGTTTTGAATCTTTTGCTCCGCTCAAAATCCGTTCGACCACGCGATTAACCGTTTCTGAAGGAATAGTCAGAGCAGTTCCACGCCCAAAAGCCGAAGTGTTAATGCCATATACTTTACCGTCTGCTCCGGCCAGAGCACCACCGGAAAATCCGAGATAGATAGCCGCGTCAAGACTGATAAAACGGTCAATCTTATCGCCGCGCCACGAAGTCCAAGCATTGCCAGCGCCATTAATGATTCCAAAACTCGCCGTCGCACCGCGCTCCGCGCTCGTTCGCCCAACAGCCAAAACGATGTTACCAACTTTTAAATTTGTCGTATCGCCAATGTCAGCAGCCTTAAGAGACTGAGCTGCCGTTTCGTCAGTTAATTTTAAAACTGCCAAATCAGTTCCGCCATCACGCCCGACAAGCTGCGCTTCGTGTGTGGTTCCATCTGCCAGCAAGACGCGTAAATCTTCATCGCGGCGGACGGTATGATTGGTTGAGACGATAATATTCTCACGCCAGACGACGCCGCTTGTCGCCACTCGCGGACGAGCATCAATAGCCACGAGAGAATCCGCTACCTTCTCGACCGCAGCGGCAAGCTGGTCTGAAAAGTCTGTTAAGGAATTGTTAAATTGTGTATCTGCCATTATTAATTCTCCATTCTACTTTCAATTTTGAAAGTGTTTGCAACACTAGATTGACAAATTTAAGGAGTGCCTGCATCAGACGTTTGGCTAGCAGCATGACCCGGACATTTGGCTAGGCAATAGATCTTAGGTCAATCTACTTAACTATTCTTCAAGTTAAGGTTTGAGCAGTTATCGAAGTGTAAGGTAAAAATATTTTAGATTTCGTCATGATTTCAGAACTTTTAAAATAGCACTGATTAGAAAATGTACGGCGGCGGAGAGCCGCCGCCCGTTGTCGGTATGAATTTGCTGGGTTGGGATCAATTGGCGAGCAAGACGGGGTAACTATGAAGTTGATGTGAGACGCATCGTCGAAAGAATTATTGCAGAATGAGGGCAGAAATCTTTTTATTCTTTTAAACGCGCGGTTGAAATGAATATCGAAACTTAAATTTGCTGTCAATAAGTCATACAGAAAAGCGTTTCGCAAAAAGCTTTTATCAGTATTACAGTGACGCTTTCAAGATTTTTCTTGTCTGATTTGAAATTGTATTCGTATAATCAGGAAAATCACATTTCAAAGAATCTACTGAGCAGAAATATTTGTATGAAATACCGCAAACTCGGCAGCAGCGATTTGGAAGTTTCGGAAATTAGCTTAGGCTCTTGGCTCACATATTCTGGCGGAGTTGAACGCGAGAAGTCTGAGGCTTGCGTCCGGCGGGCTTTTGAGGTCGGCATCAATTTTCTTGACACTGCCAATATTTACGGTAGGGGCATAGCCGAAACTTTTCTCGGCGAAATTTTGGCAGATGTTCGGCGCGATTCTTACGTTTTAGCAACCAAACTTTTCTTTCCGATGACTGAAACTGATAAAGGGCTGTCGCGTCAGCAGATTCACAAACAACTTGATGATTCGCTCCGGCGGCTCAGAACCGATTATGTTGATCTTTATCAATGTCATCGGTACGATGCGGACACGCCGCTTGAGGAAACGATGGAAGCTCTGACCGAAGTCGTACGAATGGGGAAAGTGCGTTACATCGGTTTTAGCGAATGGAACGCTGAAGAAATCAAACGGGCGATTGAGATGGCTGGAGTAGAAAAATTTATTTCCAGTCAGCCGCAGTATTCAATGCTTTGGCGCGAGCCTGAGCGCGAGGTATTTCCGCTTTGCGCCACAAACGGAATTGGTCAAATTGTCTGGTCGCCGCTCGCGCAGGGAGTTTTAACCGGCAAATATAAACCCGGTCAGCCTGTCCCGAAAGATTCGCGCGCCGCCAATGATGAAATGAACGGATTTATCGACAGATTGCTCGACGATAATATTTTAACCGCCGTCGAGGAACTGCGTCCCATTGCCGATTCGGAAAATTTAACGATGCCGCAGCTGGCTCTGGCGTGGGTTTTGCGTGACGAGCGCGTTTCTTCGGCAATTATCGGAGCGAGCCGTCCCGAACAAGTTACTGATAATGCTGCCGCTTCAGGAGTCAGTTTGTCAGTCGAAACTTTGGCGGCGATTGAAAAGATTTTGAACGCGGTAGTTTGAAATCAATTTAGTTCTCCGGCATGTTTAGCTCGTTAAGCAACGAGTTTATTTCCTGATCGGCTTCTTTGACTTTACCATTTGCAAGTTCGCTTTGAGCTTGTTTGATACCGGTCAAGAGATTTTGCTGTAATTGCGGATTATCGTTGGTTTTGAGGGCGATTTGACCGGCTTCAGTGAGCGCTTGACGGGCATATTCATTTTGCTGCTCGCGCAAGTGAAACGAAGCTTCAGCAAGTTTGTCACCCACAGATTCAAGTTGACGATCAATCGCCGGTAAATCATTGTTCAAAACAACTGGCTTGGTATTTTCGATGACTACGCGCCGGTTAATATTACCAGTCACAATTTGGGTTTCAGTTGTCGAAGGAGCATAGTTTAGAGTGAACCACAACCCTGTCCCGACGGTTAAACCAATTATAGCTGATAAAATAATGGTTCTCATCCAATTTGTGTGAGTGGTCTCAAGTTTGCCGTTCTCCATAATTTCGCTTTGTTATCGAACGCTGGTTTCATCTCCCCACTTCTGCGTGGACAGTTGCCTTTCGTTCAAGTTTGCCCCAGCCGACGATGACTCCCCGGATGGCGGTTCTGACAGATTTAATCATCACCCAGTACATTACCTGACGATAACCGAATCGTTGAAATGGAATCCAGAGAATGAGTTTCTTGTTTTCTTTTCTTTCAAAAATAAACCCCAGAGTTGCCGCCGCCGTGTCCACCAACAAAAAAAGCAAATAATAGAATAGAACGTTTTCAAGTTTTGTCGGGTCAAATTCGCGCGGGTGTTCGAGACGTTCGATGATATGCGCCACAAACGTCCAAACCATCATTGCATCCATTAATGGTGAAACGACTTGAAAGAAAATTTGAAACAGCCAGACGTTCGGCATCGCTATCAATCCTAGCGCGCCGTATTTCGGGTTGCACAAGGCTCGACGATGTTTCCATAAACATTGCAGCGTTCCAAACGACCATCGAAAACGTTGCTTTGATAAGCCTCTGAGCGTATCAGGCGCTTCCGTCCAAGCTACCGCTTTTTCAGCAAAGGCGATCCGATACCCGAGCATTCTGACTTTGATAGTTAAATCCTGGTCTTCAGCCAGAGTATTTGAGAGAAAACCCCCTGCTTGTTCAATCGCGGCGCGGCGCCACGCCCCAACTGCTCCGGGGACGACCATAATAGCGTTGAGCGCGGCAAAAGCCCGACGATCAAGGTTTTGCGCAGTAATATATTCAAGAGCCTGCCATCGCGTTACAATGTTGATTCGATTGCCGACTTTGGCGTTACCGGCGACTGCGCCAACTCTTTCATCGCTAAACTTTTCGACTAACTCACCAATTGTGGCCGGTTCGAAAATTGTGTCCGCATCCAGCCCGATGATAATTTCCCCGCTTGAATGAAGAAAACCATAATTTAACGCTTCGCCCTTTCCAGCGTTTTCTTTTTGATACTGTTTGACGCGCGGATCATTGGCAAAACTTCTGTTAACTACTTCGCTCGTTCGATCCAATGAACCGTCATCCACCACAATAATTTCGAAGTGCGGATAAGCGGATTTAAGTAAACTTTCAATCGTTTTGATAATGACTTTTTCTTCGTTATAAGCCGGAACAATGATAGAAACCAATTGACGTTGAATTTTGGATCTTGGGTTTTGCAGCAATTGCTGACGCAGCAGCTTTCTTTCTTTAAACCAGGCGAGAGTTGCGACGCCGCCAATCGAGAGCAGTCTGCCGATACCGAAAAATACTCCGCTCAAAAACAGGATTTTCAGCAGCCAGCTGACGAACGAAAGCCCGTAAAAAGTTAAGCCATTGGTTTGAACGATAGCGTCTCTATTCGCCACGAACGGCATGGTCTGCGCTTGCGTGAGTCCGGCCAGTTCGGAAACCGTGACAAACTTATAACCTTTATTTTTAAGCTGGTGGATTATCTCAGGCAAAGCCGCCACGGTTTGCGAACGGTCGCCGCCTGCATCATGGAGCAACACTATATTGCCGCGCGCATCGGCATCGGTGCTTTGCGTCGTGATGCCTTCAACCGTTCGGCTGACGATTTCATCCTTGCCAAGCCGCATCCAATCATCCGGATCAACGTGCAATCCGACGGTCAAATATCCAAGTCTTTTCGCCAGCACAATTGGCTCAACCTCATCAGCGGTTCCCGGTTCAGCATCGCCGAAATAGGGTGGTCGCAAAAGTGTCGTGCCGCGCCCCGTGACGGATTGAATCAAACGTTGTGTGGCGTTAAGTTCAAATTCATTAATGGCTTCGGGCATCTCCCCCATATTTGGATGAGTGAACGAATGATTCCCAATGTCGTGGCCTTCAGCAACGATCCTCTTCATCAAATCGGGATTTGTCTGTCCATTTTCACCCACGATGAAAAACGCTGCTTTGACATCTTCCTGTTTGAGAATATCGAGGATTTGCGGGGTCCATTCCGCGTCCGGCCCATCATCAAAAGTCAAAGCGACGAGACCCTTTTTGTCCCCTGTGCGCTCGATGACATAGCTCGAAGGAGTTGCCGTGTAGGTTTCCGAACGCAGTGCGCCGTTCTCTTCAAAACTTAAATCGCGAGTCCCGTCCTGCGGCTCTGAGGCAACATTTAAAATCTCGCCCGTTCCCTCAAAATCAATATCGTAGCCGTAGCGAATTGTTTTTAGTGTGTAAATATCAGGCGCCTCAAATTTGCTGCCGCCAAAAACGTTCCACAACGAAGGATCTTCCGATCCCAAACGCCACAGCGCGTAACCAAAGGGGTGAAACTTTTGAGAAAATTTAATTTGGTTATAAGCCGTTACTGCGTCCAGAAACCAAACCGTATGTTTTGAACCATCTTCTTCGTCATAAATAAAGTACGGATTTCTGGTCGCCGGGTCGAATTTGATATTTGCATCGGAATCACGTGCGGCGAGCACAGTCTCTTGAAATGAAGCTTCGGGTGCTTCTTTTTGATTCGTCGCCCAGTTGTATCCATAGTTGCCAAAACAGACAACGGTTTTGTTCGGGTCAAGCTCAGCCATTCGCTTTGCCAAAATTGATTCAAACCAATCTTCGGAAGCAATTGCCCCGGGCGCGCCAGTTGACCAATGCTGATCGTAAGCCATCAACATCAGATAATCAGTAATTTCTGCATAAGCGCGATAGTTCCAATCAGGATTGTCGAACGGGACAGCCTGGGCGACAATCAAGTTTTTGGAGCGGAATACTTCGTGCAGTCGCTGCATAAACGCGAACAAATTTTTCTGCGAGCTTTGAGGAACTTCTTCAAGATCAATGCAGACTCCGCCAAAATGATTGTCTTCGACTGTCTGCAGAAGCTGGTTGACAAATTTTTCTCGGGTTGATTCGTCCTTTGTTACCTCTGCTAAAATCGCCGGATTCCATTTTTCATTAACGTAATTTTGGACAAGCGGCAAAATGACGGTTTCAGGTTTTTCGTGGTTAATTAAATCGAGCGCCTTTTGGTCAAAATCTTTGACCAGCATTTCATCGCTCATTGCGCCGTTTTCTTTCAGCCGAATCCATTCGGGCACGACCCAATCAAGCTGCTTGATATTACGTTTGAGCGAAGCGTAGCTCGTATCATCCCAGTTGACATAAAAACCGATGGCGAGTTGCTTAGAATTATTTACAGGTGCGACAAAATTTGTTTTGACGAGTTCAGGCTGGGTTCTCTGGGAAACAAAGCGCTGTTTTTCTTTTTCAGGCTCCAGATTTTGCTTTTTCGACTTTGATTTGTCCAACGCCCAATCTGGAATGCCGTAATTGTCGTTAGCAGCTTGAAAAACATTTGCTTTCAATGTCAAATTCGGGAGCAAGGGACCGAAGATACTGACACTAACAATAAAAACTGCGGTTAAAACGCAAAATATCCCTAAGACTACAATGACAAAACGATTTAGCCAACGCTTTCGCCTGCCTTTTGGGTCGTAGAATACCGGGGTTTGTTTTTGCATAAAAAAATAATCTCTACCGTCTCTAGCAACAAATGAATTCAATAATTATGCCAATCTAAATTTGTCTGAAAACTCAATTAAACTTAATTTATGAGTGCATCATCCAAAGGTTCACTTTGTGGCAATCTTGTTCTTAAACACAAATGCCACAATGAGAGCTCAACAAGATAACCGTGAAACATCGGGATTTGCTCGATTAAGTATATGGCACAACATTTGATTTAGAGAATAGGAGCAAGGTGAAAGCGCGGTCGTTAATAAACGAGAAAATTATTTCTCATGCAATCAAGCAACTGCTGCCGCACTTTTAGGAAGCGACGCCAGCAAACATCTCTTGCTGAGAGTTAAATGCAATTTTACTGGTGCCGCTCATTTATATCATCAATTTTCGTCCAATTTTTCTTGAACATTAGAAAGGCCAAGAAAACAAATGCAAGAATCAAACATAAAAAAAGAAATCGTCGAAATTATCAGAAAAAATCCGCTGCAAATTTTAGGCGCAGCCTGGATTAGTTTTTTAGTCGTGGCTTTTATGGTGGTCGGTTTTATGCTGCCCCATACAAGCAGAAATTCTGTGTTGGCGGCTGATCCGGCAGCAGACGTAAATTCTTCTCTGGCGGCGCGGTCATCATACGCCGACACGGTTGACCGTGTTTCTCCGGCGGTCGTTACGGTGCGCTCAGAACGCAAAGCCGCTGCCAGAACAGAGCAAATGCCGTTTACGGATGACCCGCGTTTTCGGGAATTTTTTGGCGGGCGCTTGCCAAACATGCAGCAGCAGCGCCCACAAACCGAACGCGCAATGGGTTCTGGCGTCATCGTCTCCGCCGACGGCATGATTTTAACTAATAATCATGTGGTCGAAGGCGCCGACAAACTTAAAGTTGAGTTACCAGATCGCCGCACCTTTGACGCCAAAGTTGTTGGCACAGATAAACTTTCGGATTTAGCGGTGCTTAAAATCGAAGCTGGAAACTTGCCAGTTTTAACGCTCGGCGATTCGGATAAAACCCGTGTTGGCGATGTCGTTTTGGCGGTCGGTTACCCGCTTGGTTTACGTCAAACCGTGACCAGCGGAATCATTTCCGCCAAAGGTCGTTCGACGGGTTTGAGCGACGGCAGTTTTGAAGATTTTCTGCAAACCGACGCGCCTATTAACCACGGCAATTCCGGCGGCGCGCTGGTTAATTTAAACGCCGAGCTAATCGGGATTAACTCGCAAATTTTGTCGCCCAGCGGCGGCAGTATCGGTATCGGTTTCTCGATTCCCTCGAACATGGCGAAATCCGTAATGGATCAGCTTATCAAAAACGGCAAAGTGTCGCGCGGAATGCTCGGAATCGGAATTCAAAACGTAACATCCGATCTAGCCCAGCAATTCGGGTTAAAAGACATCCGAGGCGTGATTATCAATTCTGTCAGACAGGGTAGCCCCGCCGATAAAGCTGGTGTTAAACAGGGCGATGTAGTTGTAGCAATCAACAATGTTCCGGTTACCGATAATAACGAGCTTCGTAATCGCGTGGCTCAGAGCGCGCCCGGCAGCCAGATCAATTTAACTGTTTTGCGCGATGGCAAAGAGCAGAATTTAACTGCAACCTTAACCGAATTCAGTTTGGAGAAAGTTGCTGCCAACAACGATGACGATGACAATGGCGAAGACAATAGCGGGACATCCAGGAATGTCCCAAACAAAGGCGGCGCGCTTGGGCTTTCGCTCCAAACTTTGACTCTGCAAATCGCATCTCAGCTTGGATTAAAAGGTGTTACTCAAGGTTTAGTAGTCGCTGATGTGCAGGACGGCAGTCCGGCTGATGATGCCGGGATTGCCCAAGGGGATGTGATTCAACAAATCAACCGTCAAACGGTTAATTCGTTGGCAGATGTCAAAACCGCGTTGGCGAAATCGGTCGGAAAACCGGCTTTGCTGCTTATTAACCGTCAAGGACAAACAGTCTTTGTAACGGTTCCTACGCAATAAATTTACAGTGAATTAAGGCTGAATGTACGGGTCAGTACCGCCTGCGTAAGCGGGCGGGTAATATATGCCAAACCCGCCCGCTTACGCAGGCGGTACTGACCAGGTATTTTACGGTACACTGATTATTGAACGGCTATAGTTGAAAAACTAAAGCAAAAGGGTAGAAGCTGTATCAAGCTTTTACCCTTTTGCTATTTTTGGCATACGGCGATTTTGTCTGTGACCTGATAATCAAGCGTAACCACGCCCCAACTGTCCGGCACGTCCGGCGGTAAACCCTCGTCTCTTGTTTTAGTGCCCGATTGCCGCAACAATTTGCCGAGCAAAGTGTTATCCGGTCGGTTGGTCAGTTCCGGTGTTAATAAATAATCAAATTTGGCGTTTTCGGCTTTTCTGACGATCAGAATTTTAATAGCTTCCTTCCCCGATGGTTGACTTGCTGCGCGAAGAACCGAAAACTCTTCGCGTCCGGGCTGCAGAGCTTCGATTTTGTCTAGTTTTGGATCAGGGTAAAGCTTTGAAATTACGCCATCGTTGCTCAGGTGCAAAACTGTAATATAGAGCGGAAAACGCGAAGTGTTTTTGATGTGGACTCGGTAAATTGCTCCTTGCGGAATTTCACCATTGGCTAGAATTTGGGCTGACTGTTCGGGACACGATGTCACTAATTGCGCTTGTTTACGGGTCTGGTCTTTATTTTGGCAGCGATAACTTAAAACTTTTGGCTGTATTTCAATGCTCGCTTCGATTCCGTAGCTCAGACCGGAATTCACGTTTTCGATATTCTGAACGTTGCGAAACTGGGCGAAATTGCTCAAAAATTTGTTGATATTGTCGGGCGTATTTGGATTAGCGGACGTAAAAAACTGACCTAAAAGCGGCAAGCCCGAACCGTCGTCAAGATAATAGATTTCAGTATCGTCGGGCGGCAGCAAATCATTTTCGCTCATGCAGACATTGGGCAAAACGGCTTGCCCGCGCTTTAGAAAAGCCTGCTTAAAGCTGCCGCGTTTAAGCCGCAAAATCGGGCTGGTGCGGTTTGCAGTTTTTTTTGCAATCGCCACCGATTCCACAATTTCAAGCAATTGATTTGTCACGACCGGATTATTTTTGAGCTTTGCCAGAATCGCTGTTTTAACTTCGGCTGCAAGCTGATTTTGCAGCGAAGTGTCATCCAAAACAAGTGAAACGGGCGTTCCTCCAAAAGTCGGGGCAGTCAGAACAAGATGTGATTTGGTTGTAACTTTGTTGGTTGCCGCACTTAATTTAGCCACCGATTTGTAATCGCGCACTTCGGTGACAGTAGCGTTAGTTAACCAGCTATCGGTTCCGACGAATTTGGACGCGGTTTCGTCGTAAATCGCGATCTGTGCGCCGATGTTAATTCCGCTCATCCGTCCGGCTTTGAAAATTAAGGTGTCATTTTTAACCGACTCAATTTCAATCGAAGCATCTTTTTTGAGAGATGTTCCGGAGAAAACTATTGAATCAATTTTACCGCCTTCGACGCTTGCATCCTGATACGGCATTTCATTTTTAATGGAGGATGAAACTTCGCGGATGACATCTCGCCAGGTTGTCGTCGCAGTGGCACGTCGAAGCGCGGCGGCAAGCTGAAAAGTCAATTCACCGTTTGGCACGGCGCTAAATTCCGCCGGGCGTTCATAAGCCTTTTGATCCGGCATGGCGGCGGAAATCGTCACGTATTTTTCGGCGCGCGACTCCATTTCAGCAATCGTTGCCGGAAACTTTCTTTTGTAAGGAGTTCGTTCTTTGTTATCCTCAGCGGCTTCACGCGC